>JBDSGI010000107.1:0-2831 GCA_039919035.1 Opitutaceae bacterium | reverse complement strand
GCCATGCCGGCCACGCGATCGGTTTCCTGTTTGCGGGTGTGCGCGATGCCGGTGATGCACGTCGGGCCGGAGAGCAAGGGGGCGAGGGCGGCGAGGGTGAGGAAAGTATCGGAGAATGCGCTGAAGTCTTGGGTGACACCGTGGAGGCGGGTTCCCGCCGACGCCGTGATATCTACATCGCCGTCGGCGGCGACGACGGTGGCGCCCACGCGCGCCAGCACGTCAAGAAATGCGGCGTCGCCCTGCAGGCCTTCGGAAAGTGGCAACAGATTTGAAACGTGGATCGTGCCGCCGATGGCGAGTGGGAGCGCCGTGAAATAGCTCGATGCGGTGGCGTCGGGCTCGATGGCGTAGCTTGCCGGCGGATGGTAGCACCCAATCGGCACGGCGATATTGTCGCCTTGGCGGGTGAGCTTCGCAGCGAAGCCGAATTGCGCCATTTGGTTGATCGTCATCGCGACGAATGGCCAGCGCACGCCTCCGACGAGATTGATCGTGACGGGGGTGGCGGCGAGCGGGGCCACCATCAGCAAAGCCGAGAGCAGCTGGCTGCTTTCGCTGGCGTCGATTCTGACGGCCCCGCCGTTCAGCCCTCGGGCGTGGATCTCAATCGGAAAAAACCCTTCGGCGCCGGTGCAGCGGATATCCGCCCCGAGCGTGCGGAGGGCGTCGATGAGTGGTTTCATCGGGCGCTTCCGCATCTGGGTCACGCCATCGAGGCGGTAAACCCCGCGAGGGGCGGCGGCGCAGAGGGCGGTGAGGAAGCGGGCGGCGGTGCCGGCGAGACCGACGAAGAGTTCGACGGGGGATTCGCTGCGGAAAAGATTCTGCTGGTCGGCGACCCGAACGGTGAAGGCGGAGTCATCGGCTTGGACCGTGCAGCCGAGTTTCCGCAGCGCCGCGGCCATCAGGTGCGTGTCTTCGCTGAACAGGGCCCCGGTCAGGTCCACGGGCTCGTCGCACAAAGCGGCGATGAGGAGAGCTCGATTGGTCAGGCTCTTCGACCCCGGTAACACAACTTCGCCGCGCGCGGGATGCGTGAACGGTAGGATCGGCAGCAGATCGGGCAGCGGCATGGAGAGCGAAGCGTCAGGCACGCCACGGCGTCCGCCAAGGAGTTTTTCACGGGGAGGGCCGATTGGGACCGGATGGGGTTTGGGTGTGACTTTTGGCGTGACGCCTTCCGCGCCCCTCCCCACGTTTTGCCGTGCGCTTTTCACCCCATCACGCCGGTCAGTTGGTCGTGACCTTCATGTTGTTCGGCCTCGCGGGGTGGTCGGCCTCGGCGGCCGAGGAGATCGAGGTGACGACGGTGCGATTTGCCAACATTCGGGCGTCCACCGGCGTGCCGGGGACGTGGGTCGAGGCTGATATCACGCTGAACGTCCGACCCGCTCCCGGCACACCGGGGGTCATGGTAAGCAGGGTAAAGGTGGCGTTGCTGGCGGGCTTTGAGCTACCCGCGCTGGCGGGCGGCGACCGGCGCTTGGAGCATTACCGTGCCGAGGCCGAGTGCGTGGCATTGGAGTCGGGTCGGGCCAGCGTCCGTTTCTACCTCCCGCCCGAGCTAGTGAAACGCGACCAACTCCACGGGGATCCGAAATACTGGGGCATCGAGATTGCGGTGGCGGGCCGGCCGCTCCCCGCGTCGCGCGCGGCCTACAGCACGACTTTGTCCAATGCGGAGCAGCGGAAGAATTTTCAGGCGAAGGCCGGCGCGGCGGCGGTGGCCAACGATGGCGTGATGGTCCCGCAGTATCTGACGCCTTTCATCAATGAGTATGTGCGGACGACGCCTTCGTTCGTCCGCCGTGAGGTGCGCTAGTTCGGTCGTGGCGATCCCGGTAACCATAATCCGCTTGCCGCGTCTCGCCCCATCTGAAATCGCCATTCCCTTTCACCCATCATGCGAGTTCCCCGCGTTCTAGCCGTTGACATTGGAGCCAGCCATGTCGCGTGCGGTGTGTTCGCGGTTGGGGCCACGGGCCGGCTGGTGCTGCAGCAATTTGCGCTGGAGGCCCACAGCTCCGATCCTTCGCACGAGTCCCGGTGGGCGATTGAAATCGCCCAGTCGCTCGGTGCGATCTCAGCGCGGCGGAAGTTGTCCGGCGCGGCGGCGCTCGCGGTGCCGGGTCATCTGGCGCTGACGAAATTCATCAAGACCCCGTCCGTCGCGAAGGAAAAACGCAGCAAGATCGTCAGTTTCGAGGCCGCCGAGAACATTCCTTACCCGCTGGAGGAAGTGGTCTGGGATCACTTAGTGGTGGCCGACGACGGCTTCGACCTTGAGGTGATGCTGACGGCGGTGAAGTTCGACGCGATGCAGGCGCTGTGTGTGTCGGCCGATTCCGCCGGCTTCCCCGCGCAGCGCGCGGTGCCTGCCAGCCTCGCCCTCTATCGGGCGTTTCGCTACAATTATCCCCAAACCCACGAGAGCGTGATCGTGGTCAACATTGGGGCGCGCAGCACCAACCTGCTCTTTGTCGAGGGCGATCGGTTCTACATCCGGACCCTCGCGCTGGCCGGCAACTCCGTCACCCAAGCCATCGCGGAGGAGCTGCGCATCGATTTTCCCTCGGCCGAAGTGCTCAAGGTGCAGGTGCTCTCGGGCAAAAGCGACTTGCCGCCGACCTCGCCCTCGCGGGCGGCGGTGCACCGGGCGACCGCGAGTTTTGCCACCCGCCTTCACCTTGAGATCACCCGCTCGGCGGTGAATCACCGCCGGCATTCCGGGGGCGGCGCGGCGACGGCGGTTTACGTGACGGGCGGCGGCTCGCTGATCGATGATTTGCCGGCGACGTTGGCGGAAAAACTCCGGTTGCCCGTTGAGC
>JBDSGI010000106.1:0-5304 GCA_039919035.1 Opitutaceae bacterium | reverse complement strand
GAGGGCGTGATGCCGGTGAGAGTTCTCAAGATTTTCGGTGGCGCGCAGGCGTGGAAGGTTCGCAGACAAATTCGACTTGGCTCACAATGGTCGTCGGCTAGCGCTTGGCAGAGCGCCCGCCCAGTAGGCCGAAAATCGCGCCGGCGCCGAATTTCGACAAATCCAAGCAAGTCTCGATGACGCGTATCTGCATCGGGCCGGGTGAAGGAACGAAAAGCGCGAAGCCGCCGGCGACCGTCAGAAAAAACAGGGTGAGCAAACACCCCACTACCAAAACGAGCTTAAAGTCGCTGCCGATCCGAGTCGGCGTTTTTGGCTGCGCTATCGCCTCAGCCACGAACAGCGTCCTCTAGTTTGGCGTTGTCCAGTCTCGCGTTGAGGAATTTCGCCCCGCGCAAATCCGCCCCGGAAAGATCGGCTCCGCTCAGGTTGGCCCCGCTAAAATCGACATTGCGCAGGTCGGCACCGCTAAGCTTCACGCCGGAAAGATCCAAGCCATGCAGGTTCGCCCCGGGCTTAATCACCACCACTCCATTCGGGGTGTCGAGGACATAGGAGTCCTGAAATGGATTTGAGAACGACTCTTTCACAATCATCGCGACCCCAGATAGCATGTTCATGGCGAAACTAGAATCGATTCCAGTGTTTCCCGCAAGTCCCCAATCCGTCAATCCCGCCGGGGAATCACCCTAATGGCCGGCCGCGCGTGCGCGATCGTCGCCGCCGGGATGTAGCCGCCCACCGCGATGGCCGGAGTGACGAGCGCGCGCCGGCCCAGCACCGTGCCGGGATTGAGCACCACATTGCAGCCGACCTCGGCGCCGTCGCCGACGATGGCGCCGAATTTCCTCAGCCCTGTTTCATGAGTCATGTCCTCGGCGCGCACGACGATCGGTTGTTGGTCGAGCCGGAGATTGGAGCAAATCACCCCCGCGCCAAAGTGCGCGCGGTTGCCGAGGATAGAGTCGCCCACGTAACTGAAATGCGGCACCTGCACGCCGTCCATCAGCAGGCAATTTTTGAACTCACACGCGTTGCCCAGCACGCAGCCTTCGCCCGCAATCACATTGCCCCGGATAAACGCCCCGGGCCGGATGTCGCACTTCACGCCAATCCAAACTGGCCCGATGATCGTAGCGTAGGCCGGCAGCTTCACGGTGGGATGCAGCCATACTTTCCCCTCTACGTGCACGCCAGGCGGACACTTCACCGCGCCCGCCGGTTCGGTCACCGCGCCCAGTGCCGCGCCGATCTGCTTCAGCCATTCCCAAGGCTCCACGTCGGCGGAAAAATGCGGCGCAAATGGTGCGAGCGACGCGGGCAGCGTAAAAAATTCAGAAGCCTTCATGCGGTGCGGGAAAATTCAGGCCGCCATCCGGGCCGATGCTCTCCCTGAACGCAACCGAAACGATAGCGCGCCCTTGGTTCTCCCGCCTGGTTCCAGCCGCAGGACACTTATCGACTCGCCACCCTACGACCCCCGATCACCATCGAACCAAACCCCGTCCCGAGAATATCGTTTCTCCGAGAGTCAAAGGCCACGCGGCCTCCCCCATTCGTCCCCTCCCCAGATCTCACCCTGTGCTTTGCCACTGTGAAACTCGGCAACGCTCCAAGCTGCTCCCTCCTGATGAAAATCCTCACCCACCTTTTCTGCGCCGCACTGGTCGCCGCATCGGCGCCGGTTGAGGCCGCCGAACCGCCGCTGCCCATGGTTTCCCAAGTCGAGTGGCAACCGCTCTCGGCGCAAATCAAACGCGTGCTGGAGGCCCTGGAGTATCAGGGCGCGCCGTTGCCGGCGGCGGATCGGCGCGCACTCGAACAGATTTCGCCGACGGCCGCAGATGGCCCCGCCCGCGCCCAAGAAATCCTAGATCGGCACTGCCTCTTCTTCGTGAACGTGAATCCGGAAATGCGCGTCAAGGTTTCCGCCGGCCCGGCGCCGCACGAATTGGCCGAGCAGGGTTGGCGCGCGTTTCTTATCAAGGTCCAGAACGAAGCCGGCACGACCGCGCCGTTGCGGGCGACGAGCCCGAACGCCCTGCGCCTTTTCAACTCGCCGGCCGACGAGGTGCCGGGCCGCTGGCTGGAGTTGCAGATGTTCGATACCCAGCCGCTCCGCACCGCACTCAGCGGCCTCGAACTGGAGTATCGAATCATCCAACTCTACAGCCGCGACGCCGGTCGGCGGGAGGCGAAGTTTTCCTTCGACGTCGGCCAGGGCACGCAGGACCTCGGCTTCCGCAACGAGACGGATATCCTGTTTCGCTGCGAACCCGCGCACGCCGTCAAGCTGCGGGTGCGGGACGAAAACAACCAGCCCACCACCGCCTCCTTCGTCATCCGCGACCGCCAGAAAAGGGTCTATCCTTCGCCGGCGAAGCGGCTCGCGCCCGACTTCGCTTTTCACCCGCAAATTTACCGCGCGGATGGCGAGGACCTGCGGCTCCCGGCCGGCGAATACATCGTGGAGTTCCAACGTGGCCCGGAATCGGTGCCCAAGACCGCGACGTTCACCGTCGCACCGCGTGAACAAACGTGGGACTTCAAAGTCGAGCGCTGGATCGATCCCTCGCTCATGGGGTGGTGGTCGGGCGATCATCACATTCATGCGGCAGGTTGCGCGCACTACGTGAATCCCACCGAGGGCGTGCACGCGCCCGACATGATGCGGCACTGTCTCGGCGAAGACTTGAAGGTCGGTGCCAACCTCACGTGGGGCCCGTGTTTCGATTACCAGAAGCAGTTTTTCACCGGCGCAGACGACAAGGTGTCTGCCTTTCCCTACGTTCTGCGTTACGATGTCGAGGTGAGCGGATTCGGCTCCCACCAAAGCGGACATCTCTGCCTGTTGCGGCTCAAGGATCAGATGTATCCCGGCGGTGATTCGAGCACCCACTGGCCGACGCTGGGGCTGAACACGCTGCGGTGGGCGAAGCAGCAGGGCGCGCTGGTCGGCCCGGCGCATTCGGGCTGGGGACTGCAACCGATCGCGCCCGGCAGCAATGAATCCTCAAACAGCAAAAACTCTGGCGACCTCCGCACCGTCTCCGACCAGCTGCCAAATTACGTCGTCCCGCCGTTCAACGGCATCGGAGCCAACGAATACATCGTCGATGTCACGCACCTCGTGCCTGGTCCCGACGGCCGGCTCGTGCCGGCCGTCGATTTCATGTCGACGGTGGACACGCCTTATCTCTGGGAACTCAACATCTGGTATCACGCTTAACGTAGGTTTTCGCACGCGCATCAGTGGCGAGACGGATTTTCCCTGCATCTACGGTGAGCGCGTCGGGCTCGGCCGCAGCTACGTGCAGCTCCCGGCCAAGTGGACCTACGAGGATTGGTGCGAGGGCATCCGCGCCGGCCGCAACTACGTTGGCGACGGCAAAAGCCACCTCATGGCGTTCCAGGCGAGCGTCGGCTCGCGAATCGTCGCGATGGGCGAAAACGACGGCGAGCTGCGGCTCGCGGCCCCGGGCAAAATCCGCACCACGGCGCAGGTCGCCGCGCGTCTCAATCCCGAGCCCTCCCCCGAAATCAGGCGGCGCCCCGTCAACGCCAAACCCTACTGGGACATCGAGCGCGCCCGCCTCGGCGAGTCGCGCGAGGTCGCAGTCGAACTAATCGTGAATGGTTATCCTGTCGCGAAGAAAACCATTTCCGCCGACGGCCGCGTGCAGGACGTGGCATTCGATGCGACGATTACGCACAGCAGCTGGATCGCGCTGCGCATCCTCCCCTCTTCCCATACCAACCCGATTTTCGTCGTCGTGGGCGACCAGCCGATTCGCGCCTCGCGCCGCAGCGCCGAGTGGTGCCTCGCCGGCGTCGACCGCTGTTGGACGCAAAAAGAGCGATTCATCAAGGCCGGCGAAATGGCCGGTGCTAAGGCTGCCTATGCCCACGCCCGCGAGGTTTACCGCCAGCGCCTCGCGGAAAGCAACACCGACTAAACCGGCGACCGCGGCGCCCTCGTCAGCAAACCCCGCGCATCTCGGGCATTGACGCTGTTTTTCCAGACTCGTTTCCTGCCCGACATGCCTACCTCCAAGCCCGATGCCCGCGCCAAATACAAGCGCGTCGTCCTCAAACTCTCCGGCGAGGTTCTTCGCGGCGGCAAATCCGGCGATCCCATCGACGCCGCCACGCTCGAGCGCACCTGCGCGCAGGTGAAAGAAATCTACGATCTCGGCGTGCAGGTGTGCGTCGTGATTGGCGGTGGCAACATTTTCCGCGGGCTCAACGGCGCGCAACGCGGCGTCGACCGCACCACCGGCGACTACATGGGCATGCTCGCCACCGTCATCAACGGCCTCGCGCTGATGGACTGCCTCGAAAAACTCGGCGTCAGCACCCGCGTCCAATCCGCCATCCCGATGAACCAAATCGCCGAGCCGTTCATCCTCCGCCGCGCCATGCGCCACCTCCAGAAGAAGCGCGTCGTCATCTTCGTCGCCGGCACGGGCAACCCCTATTTCTCAACCGACACCACCGCCGCCCTGCGCGCCTCCGAACTGCACGCCGACATCATCATGAAGGCGACCAAGGTCGATGGCATCTACGACAAGGATCCGAAGAAGCACGCCGACGCTGTGAAATACGAGCAGCTCACGTTCATCGACGCGCTCAAGCAGCGGCTCAACGTGATGGATTCGACCGCGTTCTCGCTCTGCATGGACAACAACGTCCCGATCCTCGTGTTCGACCTCGGCGACGAACACGCCATCCGCAAGGCGATCATGGGCGAAAAGATCGGCACGCTGGTGCATAACTGAGTTTTCTACGGTAGGGCGTCTGGCTTGCAGACGCCGGTTTGAGGGATGGCCGTCGAGGGAGTGAGCAAGGCGCGCGCCGCCGCGAAACATTTTCGTCCAGGCGTCTGCAAGCCAGACGCCCTACCCGGCGAGCTTCACGGCGGAGATTGCACGCGCGCCGAGCTCCGCCACGCTGATCTCATGACCAAACTCAACTGGGGCATCCTCGGCACCGCGAAGATCGCGGTGAACAAGGTCATCCCCGCGCTGCAAAAATCCTCGCTCGGCCACGTCGCCGCCATCGCCTCGCGCGATGCCGCCAAAGCCCGCGCCATCGCCGCCCAGCTGGGCATCGCCCGCGCCCACGCCTCCTACGAAGCCCTGCTCGCCGATCCCGGCATCGACGCCGTTTACATCCCTCTGCCGAATCACCTGCACGTGCCGTGGTCACTCCAAGCGCTCGCCGCCGGCAAGCACGTGCTCTGCGAAAAACCGATCGCGCTCAACGCCCGCGAGGCGGCGGAACTCGCCCCCGCCGCGCAAAAAT
>JBDSGI010000105.1:0-7286 GCA_039919035.1 Opitutaceae bacterium | reverse complement strand
TGTAGAAGCCGACGTTTTCGCGCTCCATGCGGTCGGGCAAATCGGAGGCGCGGGTTTTCAGGCGGGCGAGACTCACTTCCTCCGGCACATCGATCACGACGGTCAGGTCGGGCATGACGTCGCCGACGGCGAACCGATTGATCTGCGCCACGGGATCGGCGGCGAGGTTGCGGCCGATGCCCTGATAAACGGTCGAGGAATCGAGAAACCGATCACTCAGCACAATCGCGCCGCGGAGCAGCGCCGGCGCGATGACTTCGCGGACCAGCTGGGCGCGCGCCGCGGTGAAGAGCAACAGCTCGGTCTCGGCGCACATCTCGTCGCCCTTGGAATTGTGGACGATGATATTCCGAATCTGCTCGCCGATCTCGGTGCCGCCGGGCTCCCGGGTCGAGATGACGTCGCGGTGCGTTTTTTGAAAATGCGCGGCGAGGCGGGCGATCTGGGTGGATTTGCCGGAACCTTCCGAGCCCTCGAAGGAGATGAGTTTTCCGGGTGCTTTGGTTTTCAGCGGCATGGGGAGTTACGATGAAAGGTTCAGCGCCAGTTGGCGAGGAAGGTTTCCAGCGTGGCGAGCGACGGACTCTCGCCGGTGCGCACGTAATGCCCGCTGGTGCTCACACCCACGGCAAGGCACGCCTCGGGATCGAGGCCGAGCAACTGGCCAGACGTGAAGCCGGCGTTGAAATGGTCGCCCGCGCCGGTGGTGATGAGCGGTTTCGAGGTGTAGGGGCCGGGCACCCAAGCCGTGCCGGCGGCGGTCGCGCACGCCGCGGACTCGCGCGGATGAACCACAACGGTGTGAACGCCGAGCTTGGCGCGGACCGCGGCGGCCGTGGCCCGCAGGCCGGCTTCGTTGTCGATCACCTCGGCGCAGCCGAGCGCGGCGGCGACCTGCTGGGCCTCCTTGAGATTGAGCCCAAGCGTCACCCGGCCGTGCTCGCCAAATTTCGCCATGGCGGCAAGCGCCTCGCGCAAATCCTCGACGGAGCGTTTCTCGGGGTCCGCGAGATCGAAGAAGAAGATTCGGCTCGGCGAAGGCGGCAGCTTGGGTAGCACGTGCTCCGAGATGGCGCGGAAGATCGCGGTCATGTTTGGAATCATCGTCCAGTTGACCAGGGCAACCAAACTAGAGGAGCCAATCTCGCTGTGGAAGGCGGACTCGCCCATCACCGCGCAGATGCGGTCGTAGGTGATTTCGTCGAGGCAGCTCATCTGGCCGAGCATAAGCTTGCCGTCGTTGCACTCGATGGCCGTGGTCTGGGCGGCCGCGCAAATGGAGACGGTGCGGGCGCGGGCCGCCATCGCGGCGAAGACCGGATGCACGACGGGCGTGCCGAGCGCGCCGATGTAGGTCACACGCGCGCCGGCCGAGAGCAACGCATTCGCCATGATCGGGCCGTTGCCGCCAAGCTTGTCGGTGCGCGGGTAGAGCTCGATGTTGGTGCTCTTGCCGGCGGCGGCGGAGATACGCTGGCCCAGCTCGGCAAGCGTCTCAATCGGCGTGAAGTTATCCCCGGCGCTGCGGCGCAGGCCGACCGGCGTCACGATGGTGTCGACGAAGCCGTCGAAGCCCACGAGGACGCTGTGCGAGCCGATTTGGGAGCGCAGGGACTTGAGTTGGACGAGGGCGCGTTGGCGAAACATGGGAATGGGATTTGAGGGAAGGAGTGCTGAGGAAAAAACCGCCGCCGCGGGCGGCAAACAGAATCGCGCACCATCTTTCCGCCACGGTGAGGCGATCGCGAACAACTTCACCGGGTTTTCCGTTGAAGGTGCCGATCAAACCGGACAACTCTTGCGCATCCACACCATGTTTGCGCCGTTTTCCGCCAGTCCCATCCTTGCCACCAGCATCATCGATATCTTCGAGCGGTGCGGCACGATCGACAAAGTCATCGTGCTGGGCCTCGGCGTCTTCAGCCTCGTGGCTTGGACGGTGATGTTCGGAAAATATTTCGAGCTGAAACGCCTCCGCGTGCTCAACCGCTCGTTCGACGCCCACCTGCGCGACCAGCGCACCATTCTCGATCTGCCGGAGTCGTTTCGAAACAAGCGGATCATTCCCTACGCCGACCTCCTCGGTGATGCGCTTGAAAACTACACGCGCGCCGCCGCCATCGGCCAGCAACGCGGCACGGACAGTTCGCGCGCGCGGCTCGAACACGCCGAGAACGCCCTCCAACGCGCCATCGCGCGCCAGACCGTGCGTTATGAATCGAGCATGATCTTCCTCGCCTCGATTGTTTCGGGCGCGCCCTTCATCGGGCTGCTCGGCACGGTGTGGGGCGTGATGGAGGCGTTCAGCGCGATCGCCACGCAGCAGTCGGCCGGCATCCAGCAGTTGGCGCCAGGCGTCTCGGGCGCGATGCTCGCGACCATCGCGGGCCTCGTCGTCGCGATTCCCTCGGTCTTCGGCTACAATCTGCTCCTCAGCCACACGCGGGTAATGGTCGTCGAACTGGAAAACTTCGCGAGCGAACTCGCCGACCGCATCGAACTCGAGTCGAGCTGAGCGTCCCTCCCCGCCATGGCCCGCAATTTTCGCCGACACCGCAGCGCGCATCCGATCGCGGATCTGAACGTGACCAACCTGATTGATCTCGGGTTCATCCTGCTTGTGATTTTCATGATCGCGACGCCGCTGATCCAGCAGGAGCAGACGATTCCGGTGAACCTGCCGACGGTCTCCAAGGCGCCGCCAGCCAAAACAGAATCCACTGACCGATTTGTCGCCGTGGGCGTCGATGCCAAAGGCTTCTATGTGGACAACCTCAAGGTGCCGCTGACGCTCGCCGAACTGCGCGTCCGGCTGCATACCTACGCCACCGAGCTTAAGCCGCCCGTGATCCGCATCCGCGGTGATGCCGCCGTGCCTTATCAGCGCGTGGCCGAACTCTTCAGCGAGGTGCAGCGCGCCGGACTTTCCCGCATTACCATCGACTCACAGGCCAAAGACTGACCGCGATGACGGCAAACTCGCCCGGCGCCTTCATGCTCTCCGCCACGCTACACACGGCGGCGGTGATCCTCGCGCTGTGGTTAGGTTATGTGACGCGGTCCGATGACCCACCGGAAAAGATTCTCGAACTCGTCGCCGGCGAGGGCGACAACTTCATGGCGACGGAAGCGCCGGCGCTCGGGACGCCCGGCGGTCTCACGACCAACATCCCGAAGGTCGCAGAACCGAAGCCCGCGCCGCCGGAACCTGTGCGCCCGCCCACGCCCCCGCCGACCACACCACCGGTCACCACTCCCACCACCCCGCCGGACAAACCACTCCCTGATTTCGCCAAGCAAATTCGGCGCAACATCATCGTCGGCGAGTCGAAGGCGAAGCAGTCGATCAAGAAAGACCGCGACGCAGAGAAGAAACGCGCCGACGAAGAAGCAAAGCGGATGACCAAGGAGGAATACGACCGCACGCACAAGGCGTCGAATAGCGCTCCGACCAAGGTCGCTTCCTCCAAGTCGCCCAAAATCGACACCGAGGGTATCGCCAAAGGCGTGGTCGGTGGCTCAACCAAAAACAAGGTCGGCGGAGCCGGCGGCAAAGCACTAACGAGCGACAACGCCGATGTGCTCGCCGCCTACGAAAAACTTTTGCGCGACCGGCTGCGCCGCGAGTTCAACGCACCCCCGGGCCTAAGCGATCGACTCAAGGTCGAGATCGAGGTCCGCAGCAACGCCGACGGCTCGCTGACGGGTGCGCGGGTCGTCACCTCGTCGGGCAGCGCCGAGTATGACCGCGCGGTGCTCGACGCCATTCGCAGCGTGAAGATGCCGGCCCGGCCGGACAAGAAAGGGCAGTCGGTCTCGTTCATCTTCTCAATGAGCGAGCGCGAGTGACGGTTGAAAAAGTCCTTGCGTTCGCCGCCAGAACTTTGATTTTTCTCGCCCCTCGCAAGTGCGAATGGGCTCTTAGCTCAGTTGGTAGAGCGCCTCAATGGCATTGAGGAGGTCAGGAGTTCGAGCCTCCTAGGGTCCACCAATTTCCCCGGTCGCAAGACCGGGGTTTTTTGTGGGCGAATTTCCAGCCAACGCAGCTTACCGCGTCTGGCCGGCATTACACCGCCGACCGTGCGCCACCATTCTCCTACTTCTGCTCCAAGCGGTTCCGCAGGAAGGCGAGCACGTCCTTGAACTTCGCGCGGTTCGTTTCGTCGGCGGCCACGAGATGCTCATGGGCTTCCAGCACTTGCCGCGCGCTCTCGATTTCGCTGCATTTCTTCGCTTCGAGGGGGGTGTCGCATTTCAGCGCCGCGAGGCTGCCATCGCCCGAATCGACCGTGACGATTCGGTGCAGGCCGAGGCTGCGGATGAGTTCCACATTGCGCGGGCTGACCCGCGCGAGCACGAGGCTGCCGGGCGGCGACGCTTTGCGCAGCTCAAGGGCCGTGCCCGCAATGACGCCGAGAAACGTGCTGTCCATGCCGGCGCATTTCGAAAAATCCATCACGAAACGCCGCTTCCCCTGCTCCAGCATCACGGTGATGAAATCACGCAGGCACGTGCTGTTTTGAAAACAAGCCCGCCCGTCGATCTGAACCACGACCGGATCGGAGGCGGGATCGACGAGATAGACGGGCTTAGCGGCGGGTTCTGACATGAGCGGTGGCGAGAGTGTAGCCGGGGTCGCTGACCCGGCCGGCCCCAGGGAGGACGGCTGCAAGGTTTCAGTTGCGCGCCACGATCTGGCGGAGCACATACGGGAGAATGCCGCCGTGCTGGTAGTAGTCGATTTCGATGGGGGTATCGATGCGGCAGCGCACCGGAACCGCTTCGACCGCGCCACCCTTGCGGGTGATCTTCAGCGTCAGGTCTTGCTGCGGCTTGATGTCGGCGGTGAGGCCGATGACGTCGTAGGTCTCGGTGCCGTCGAGCTTCAGCGTTTGCGCGGTGGTCCCATCCTTGAACTGCAGCGGGAGCACGCCCATGCCGACGAGGTTGGAACGGTGGATGCGCTCGTAGCTTTGCGCGACGACCACTTTCACGCCGAGGAGGTTCGTGCCCTTCGCAGCCCAGTCGCGGGAGGAGCCGGTGCCGTATTCCTGGCCGGCGACGACGATGAGCGGCGTGCCGTTTTTCTGGTGCGCCATCGACGCGTCAAAGATCGACATTTCCGTGCCGTCGGGCCCGATCGTGTTGCCGCCTTCCTTGCCGCCGAGCATGAGGTTCTTGATGCGGACATTGGCAAACGTGCCGCGCGTCATGATGCGGTCGTTGCCGCGGCGCGAGCCGTAGGAATTGAAATCTTCAAACGCGACGCCGCTTTCGACGAGGAACTTGCCCGCCGGGGCGCTCTTCTTAATCGCACCGGCCGGCGAGATGTGATCGGTCGTGACGGAATCGCCGAAGATGCCGAGCGCGCGCGCGCCGGTGATCGGCTTGATCGCGCCGGGCATCATCGAGAAGTTCGTGAAGAAAGGTGGCTCCTGAATGTAGGTCGATTTCGCGTCGAACTCGTAGACGTTGCCGAGCGAGGACGGGATTTCGTTCCACTTCGGGTTTTGCTTGGCGAAATCCTTGTAGAGCTTGCGGAAGACCTCGGGCTTAAGCGCCGACAGCATCGCGTCGCGCACTTCCTGCAGAGTCGGCCAGATGTCGGCCAGGTAAACCGGCGCGCCGTCCTTGCCGGTGCCGAGCGGCTCGCACGACAGATCGAGATCAATCCGGCCGGCGAGCGCGAAGGCAACGACCAGCGGCGGCGACATGAGGAAGTTGGCCTTCACGTTCTGGTGCACGCGGGCCTCGAAGTTGCGGTTGCCCGAGAGCACGGAAGCGGTGATGAGATCGTTCTTCACGACAGCCTCCTCGACGGCGGGGTGCAGCGGGCCGGAGTTGCCGATGCACGTGGTGCAGCCGTAACCGACGGTGTTGAACCGGAGCTTGTTGAGGTAGGGCGTGAGGCCGGTTTTCTTGAGGTAGTCGGTCACAACGCGCGAACCGGGCGCGAGCGAGGCCTTCACGACCGGGTTCACCTTGAGGCCGCGTTCCACGGCCTTCTTCGCGAGCAAGCCCGCGGCGAGCATGACGCTCGGGTTGCTCGTGTTGGTGCAGCTCGTGATGGCGGCGATGACGACGGAGCCGTGCCGGATCTTGCCCTTCAGCGGCGGCGGGGTCGCCGGGGTGGGTTCCGGCGTGGGCCGGTTGTTCACCATTTCGCGTTCGGTCTGGGGATTCGTTCCGGCCGCCAGCGCAGCGCTCGGGGAAACCGGCTCCTGGCTGCCGCCGCTCGCGTGCGCGGGGCCATTGCCGGCGAGCGTGAACGACTTCGCGAAATCCGCGCGCGCCTTGCCGAAACCGTTTTCGGTGACGGGACGCTGATAGGCAGCGAAAAACTCGCGCTGCAAATTCGGCAGCTCGATGCGATCCTGCGGCCGCTTCGGGCCGGCGACGCTCGGGACCACGATCGCGAGATCGAGCGCGAGATCCTGCGAGTAGTCGATCGCGCCCTGCTCGGGAATACCCCAGAGACCCTGCGCCTGATAGTAGGCCTCGTAGAGGGCGACCTGCTTTTCGTCGCGGCCGGTGGCGCGGAGGTAGTTGGTGCACTCGGCATCGATCGGGAAGAAGCCCATCGTCGCACCGTATTCGGGCGCCATGTTGGCGATGGTCGCGCGATCGACGACCGGGAGCGCGGCGGCGCCGGGGCCGTAGAACTCGACGAATTTGCCCACGACCTTCGCCTTGCGCAGCATCTGCGTGACCGTGAGCGCGAGATCGGTCGCGGTGACACCTTCGCGCAACGCGCCGGTGAGGTGAACGCCGACGACATCGGGCGTGAGAAAATAAACCGGCTGCCCGAGCATGCCCGCCTCGGCCTCGATGCCGCCGACGCCCCAGCCCACGATGCCGAGGCCATTGATCATCGTCGTGTGCGAGTCCGTGCCGACGAGCGTGTCCGGGTAGTAAACATTACCCGCGTGCAGCACGCCCTTCGCGAGGTATTCGAGATTCACCTGATGCACGATGCCGATGCCGGGCGGAACAACCTTGAAGGTGTCAAAGGCCTGCATGCCCCACTTCAGGAATTGGTAACGCTCGCGATTACGGGAGAATTCCAGCTCCAGGTTCTTCGCCAGCGCCTCCGCGTTGCCCGAAAAATCCACCTGCACCGAGTGATCCACCACCAGATCGACGGGCACGAGCGGCTCGATGATCTTCGGGTCCTTGCCCATGCGGGCGACCGCCGCGCGCATCGCCGCGAGATCGACGAGCAACGGCACGCCGGTGAAATCCTGCAGCACGATGCGCGCGACGACGAAGGGAATTTCCTCCGTGCG
>JBDSGI010000104.1:0-4451 GCA_039919035.1 Opitutaceae bacterium | reverse complement strand
GGTGACTCCGGGCATGCCCGCGGCGCTGCCGCCCCCGCCCGCCAGCGCTCCCGTGAACCGGCTCGGCCTCGCGCAGTGGATCGTGATGAGAGAAAATCCGCTCACCGCCCGCGTGGCGGTGAACCGGATGTGGAAATTGTTTTTCGGCGCCGGCGTCGTGGCGACGCTGGCCGACTTTGGATCGCAGGGTGAGTGGCCCACGCACCCCGAGTTGCTCGACTGGCTCGCAGTGGAATTTGTGGAGCACGGCTGGGATGTGAAACACCTCATGCGCCTCATCGTGACGAGCGCGACCTACCTGCAAAGTTCGGTCGCAACCTCCGCCCAGTTGGAGCGTGACCCGGCGAACCGCCTGCTGGCCCGCGGCCCGCGTTTCCGGCTCGCGGCGGAGTTCGTCCGCGATCAGGCGCTCGCGGTGAGCGGCCTGTTGGTGCCGCGGCTGGGCGGCCCGAGCGTCAACCCTTACACGCCCGGCGATCTCTGGCGCGAGGTCAGCCATTACGGCAGCTCGCCGGCGACCGCGCAGACCTTTGTGCAGGATCACGGCGAGAAGCTCTACCGGCGTTCACTCTACACCTATTGGAAGCGCACCGCACCGCCGCCAAGCATGATGGCCTTCGACGCGCCCAACCGGGAGGTGTGCACGGTCGCGCGCGGTAACACCACCACGCCGCTGCAGGCGCTGGTTACGCTCAACGATCCGCAGTTTGTCGAGGCCGCGCGGGTGTTTGCAGAGCGTATCCTCGCGCGTCCCGGAGACGACACGTCGCATCTGGGTTGGGCGGTGGCCGAATGCCTGTCGCGTGCGCCGCGCGCCAAGGAACTTGGGGTGCTCGCCGTCGCGCTCGAGCGCGAGCGTGCGCGCTATGCCAAGGATGAACCCGCCGCCCGCGCGCTTCTCGCCGTCGGCGAGGCTCCGCGCAATGAAGCCCTCACGCCCGCCGAGCATGCCGCTTGGGCGCAGGTTGCGGTAATACTTTTCAACCTCAGTGAAACGGTGACTCGGAACTGAGCAGAAAATTGGAATATCGGAAAAGCGAGAAATTGCGAAACGTCTGACCTCACTCGTTGCCGTCTAAACCTTCCGCTTCCTTTTCAGTTTCCACTTTCCCCATTTACCGCTTTTCAAATTTTCCGATGCAACCCGCCCACGACTATCTTCGGCATCTCACGCGCCGCACGTTTATCGGCGGCACGGCGCGCGGCATTGGTGGCATCGCGCTTGGTTCCCTGTTTTCTGCGAATTTGGCCCGTGCCATCGGGGTGCAGGGCAAGGGTCAGCCAGGCCTCCCGCATTTCGCGCCCAAGGCGAAACGCGTGCTCTGTCTTTTCCAAAGCGGCGGCCTCTCGCACGTCGACTTGTTCGACGACAAGCCGATGCTACACCAGCACGCTGGCCTCGAGATTCCGGCGTCGGTCAAGGGCAGCCAGCGGCTGACGGGCATGACGAGCGGCCAGAGCGCCTATCCGGTGGTGCCGCCGCTTAGGCCGGGAAAACTCTGTGGTCGCCACGGCACGTGGATTAGCGATCTCCTGCCGCACATGCAGACGATCGCGGACGACATTTGCATCGTGAAGAGCCTGCACACAGAGGCGATCAACCACGACCCGGCGATCACCTACATGAACACGGGCAACCAACTGCCCGGCTACGCGAGCATGGGCGCGTGGGCGAGCTACGGCCTCGGCACGGAGAATGAAAATCTGCCGGCGTTCATCGCGATGGTCTCGCAAGGGACGGGCAAAAATCCCGGCCAGCCGATTTTTTCGCGGCTGTGGGGCAGCGGTTTCCTGCCGGCCTCGCACCAAGGCGTAGGCCTGCGCGCTGGCGCCAATCCCGTCCTCTACCTCAACAACCCGCCGGGCGTGGACGCCGCCCAGCGCCGCGCCCTGCTCGACGATCTGGCACAACTCAACCACGCGCGCGCCGCCGAACTCGGCGACCCCGAAACCCTCGCGCGCATCGACGCCTACGAAATGGCGTTTCGGATGCAGACGTCCGTGCCTGAGTTGACTGACATTCGGGGCGAATCCGCGGACACGCTGGCCAGCTACGGCCCGGAAGTGAAGAAGCCCGGCACCTATGCGGCCAACTGCCTGCTCGCGCGCCGGCTGCTCGAGCGCGACGTGCGCTTCGTGCAGCTCTTTCACCGCGGGTGGGACCAGCACGTCGCGATTGCCCGGCAGCTGCCCAACCAGTGCAACGACATTGACCAGCCGACCGCAGCACTCGTGAAGGACTTGAAACAACGCGGGCTGCTCGAAGACACGCTCGTGGTGTTTGCCACCGAATTTGGCCGCACGGTTTTCAGCCAAGGCAAGCTCGGCGATCCTGCCGCCGGTCGCGATCATCACGGACGGGCCTTCACAATTTGGCTCGCGGGCGGCGGCATCAAGGGCGGCATGACCTATGGCGCGACCGACGACTTCTGTTACAACATCACGGAGAATCCCGTCCACCTGCGCGACCTGCACGCGACGATTCTGCATTGCCTCGGGATCGACCATGCGCGGTTCACCCAAAAGTTTCGCGGTCTTAACGTGCGCCTCACGGGCGTCGAGGAAGCGCACGTGGTGAAGGCGATACTCGCGTAGCCCACCGCTATTTAGTCGGCAGGCTGACTTTGCGGCGGTCCATGATGGCGAGCGGATCCGCGGGCGTGGATTTTCCGTTCTGGTAGTGCGCAAGATCGCGGAGGGCGATGACCTTGAAGCCTTCGTGGTGCAGCCACGCCATGTATTCCTCGAAGCGCTCGCGCGGGGTGTTGACCCACGGGTGTTCGCCGTCGGGCACGCCGTGGAACTGCAGCACGCAGATTTTGCCGTCGCGGGCTTTCTGCACCGCGCGCTTCAGATTCTCCAGCGACCAATCGGGGCGGGCGTCGCCGGTGGTCGGAATGAGCAGCGGATGATCCGCGCCGGGTTCGTAGGCCACGCCGCCGCCCACCGCGTAGGGCACCTCGGGTTCGCCACCCCGCCGGGCGAAACGGATGCCCGCCTGCTGCAAAACAGGCAGCGCGCTCACGTGAAACTTGTTGCCGGGCCACGCGAAGCTCACGGGGGCGGGAATCCCATGCTCCCGGCACTGCGCCGCTATCGCCTCCAACTGCTCGGCGAGTTTCGGGACGTTCTTCTCCGTGATGCTGAGGTGATCGCGCGTGTGGTTGCCGATTTCGAAACCATCCCGTTGCAATGCGGCGATCTGCTCCCACGTCATGTAGTCGCGCTTGTTCGTGGCGAACGTGAAGCCCTCGGTGATAAAAAACGTCGCGCCAAATCCGTAGCGCTTCAGTAGCGGCGCAGCGATCGTGGCATGCGACGCGGAGGAGTCGTCGAAGGTGAGCACGATGACCCTGCCGGGCACGGGGGATGAGACGTGCGCGCAGGAGGTGAGGAGTGTGGCGATGGCCGCCAACGCCGCGAGGCAGACAGACCGGAATGGCGGCGGACGATACCTCATGTGAGGTGAAAATGTGCGGCTCGAAGGATCTCTGCTCAGGGGGCTTTGCTTGGTGCGGCGGGGGCAACGAGGCCGGGGGGGACCAAGAGGGTGCGGTTACTGGTGTCGCGCGCGTCGTCGGTGCGCGGGTAGTCCCGCCAGAGCCAGCGCAGCATCTCGGGTAAGATTGCGCCGCCTTGCTTGCTGGAGTGGGTGCCGATGCCCCAGGTAAAGTTCACATCGTAACCCTTCTCGGTGAGAGCCGCCACCATCTTGATGTTCTGGGCGTGCCAGTCGCGGTCGGGGCTGTAGGTGGCTTCGGCGCCCTGACCGCGGAGGCCGCGGTTATCGTTTACTCCGTCCTGTAGAAAAATGCGGAGGGGTTTTTTCGACGTGCCGCGAATCAGGTCGGGATAGACATGGCCGCCGCGGATATTCGTAAAGCTCCCGATGGTGCTGAGGACCTTGCTAAATTGTTCGGGGCGATGCCAGGCGACGGTGAAGGCGGCGATGGCGCCGGAACTCGCTCCACCGATCGCGCGGTCGTTGGGATTTTTCGAGACGTTGAATTGCCGGTTCAGCACCGGCAGGAGCTCGTCGACAATCACACGCGCGTATTTGTCATCGAGCGCGTTGTATTCCTGCGGGCGGTTGGTGGATTTGTCCCCCCAGTCGCTGGCGCTGGCGACGGGCTGTTCCGGTTTTCGGCCGGGATTGATGAAGACCGCGATCGTGACCGGCATTTCGCGCCGATAGATCAGGTTGTCGAACACGGTCGAGACGCGGTAGTCGCCCATGGGCCGCAGGAACGCCTGGCCGTCCTGAAAAATCATCAGCGACGCGGGCGTGGCGGCGTCGTATTGGGCGGGAACGTAAATGCAATAATCATGGAGGGTGCCCGGATAGGCTTCGCTCGGGAGCTGCACCCAGTCGCTCACTTTACCTTGGGGCACGCCCGGCTGCGGGAGCGAATCGGGACCGTGCTTGTAGACGTCGTCCGTCGGAGCGGCTG
>JBDSGI010000103.1:0-5452 GCA_039919035.1 Opitutaceae bacterium | reverse complement strand
ATGCGGCCCATCGCCTGTGAGTCGGACGACATCATCGAGATCGCGCCGAGGTCGTGCAGGCAGTCTTCGGCGGCGATGGTCTCGGGGCGGATGCGGCTCTCGGCGAACGCGACGTCTTCGGGAATCTTCGAATCGAGGTGGTGGCAGACCATGAGCATGTCGAGATGCTCGTCGATGGTGTTGACCGTGAAAGGCCGCGTCGGGTTCGTGGAGGAGGGGAGGACGTTGGGCTCGCCGCAGACGCGGATGATGTCGGGCGCGTGGCCGCCGCCGGCACCCTCGGAGTGGAACGTGTGAATCGTGCGGCCCTTGAAGGCGCGGATCGTGTCGTCCACGTAGCCGGACTCGTTTAGCGTGTCGGTGTGGATCGCGACTTGGACGTCGAACTCGTCGGCGACGCCGAGACAGACGTCGATGGCGCCGGGCGTGGTGCCCCAGTCTTCGTGAAGTTTCAGGCCGATGGCGCCAGCGAGGATTTGCTCGCGGAGCGGTGCGGCGGTGCCGCAGTTGCCCTTGCCGAGGAAGCCGAGATTCATCGGGTAGGCTTCGGCGGCTTCGAGCATCCGGTGGAGGTTCCATTTTCCCGGCGTGCAGGTTGTGGCAAATGTGCCATGGGCCGGGCCGGTGCCGCCGCCGAGCATCGTGGTGATGCCCGAGCTGATGGCTTCATCGATCTGTTGCGGGCAGATGAAATGGATGTGAGTGTCGATGCCGCCGGCGGTAACGATGTGGCCTTCGCCCGCGATGACTTCGGTGGCGGCACCGACGATCATCGCGTTTTTCTTTTTCGTCTTCGGGTTGGCGAACGCGGACCCGATACCAGACTGGATGCCGGGGTTGCCGGCGTGGCCGATGCCGACGATGAGGCCGTGCTTGATGCCGATATCGGCTTTGATTATGCCGAGGATTGGATCGAGAATGAGGGCGTTGGTGATGACGAGGTCGAGACAGTCCTTGTCGAGCGCGGTGGGCGACTGACCCATGCCGTCGCGGATGACTTTGCCGCCGCCGAATTTGATCTCGTTGCCGTAGCCGCCGCGTTCGGCGATGAGGTCGCGCTCGACTTGCACGAAGAGATCGGTGTCGGCGAGGCGCACGCGGTCGCCGACAGTGGGGCCGAACATCTCGGCATATTGGCGGCGGGAAAGGTGGAGACTCATCTCGATTTCGGATTTCGGATTTCGGATTTCGGATTGGCGGAGCGATGGCTGGACCTTGGCACGGGCATCTTGCCCGTGGGCTTCGGATCACGGGCGCGACGCCCGTGCATCTTCCGATCGAGCTTGCCGTTGATTTTCGCGTTGAGCCCGAAGACTTCGCGGAGACCGGCGAGGGCGACGAGCTCGACTTCCTTGGTGTCGCCGGCCTCGAAGCGCACGGCGGTGCCGGCGGGAATGTTGAGGCGGAAGCCGCGGGCGGCGGCGCGGTCGAAGCGGAGGGCTCCGTTGGTCTCGAAGAAATGGTAGTGGGAGCCGACCTGAATGGGACGGTCGCCGGTGTTGGTGATTTCGAGCGTGGTGGTCGCGAGGTGAAGATTCGCGGGGAGCGGGCCGGATTCAGCCACGATGATTTCGCCAGGGATCATGGTCAGCGGATGGGGTGGTGGACGGTGACGAGCTTCGTGCCATCGGGAAACGTTGCCTCGACCTGCACGTCGTGGATCATGTCGGCGACGCCTTCCATCACGTCAGAGAGTTTCAGGATTGTGGTGCCGAAGCTCATCAGATCGGCGACGGAGCGACCATCCCGCGCGCCCTCGATAATTTCGTAGGTGATGATGGCGATGGACTCGGGGTAGTTGAGCTTTAAGCCGCGCGCCTGCCGGCGCCGCGCGAGATCGGCGGCGGTGACGATGAGGAGTTTTTCGCGTTCGCGGGGGGTGAGGTGCATCGGAAGGGCTGAGAGCTGAGAGTTGAGAGCTGAGAGTTCAAGCCCGCAGCACTCAAACTTGCAGGTGCTCCTTCACGACTTCATCAGTGAGCGTGGCAATAGGGCCGGAGGCGACCACGACGCCGCGATCCATCGCGTAGAAACGGTCGGAGACTTCGCGGCAGAAATCGACGAACTGCTCGACGAGCAAAATCGCGAGGCGATGTTCCTGCTTTAGTTGCTGGACGGCGTTTTTGATTTCGGCGACCGCGCGCGAGGCTTCTTCGAGCACACTCTCGGGGGCGCGCGGCGCCTTGAGCTTCTTCAACGTGTCGCCGATTTGATCGATGATGGACGGCTGAATGCCCTCGGTAGGCTCGTCGAGGATGAGGAGCCTGGGGTCGGTCAGTAGCGCGCGGCCGATGGCGAGCTGTTGCTGCTGACCACCGGAAAGCACGCCGCCTTTCCGTGAGAGCATTTCCTTCAGGACGGGAAACAGAGCGAAAACGCGATCGAGGGCGGAACGGGCGTCGGCGCCTTTGCGTCCGTGGACGACTAGGCCCACTTGGAGATTTTCCTCCACGGTGAGGTGCGGGAAAATATCGCGACCCTGCGGCACGTAGCCGATGCCCGCGCGCGCCCGCACGTCCATCGGAAGTTTATCGATGCGCTGGCCAGCGAGCGTGATGGTGCCGGCGCGGACGGGCAGCACGCCGGTGATCGAGCGAAGCGTGGTGGTCTTGCCCACGCCGTTGCGGCCCATGAGAGCGACGACTTCGCCGGGGTTAATCTCAAGATCGATGCCGCGGAGGATGCGGGAGCCGCCGATGTAGGTTTCGACGCCGGCGAGTTGGAGGACGGGGCTCATCGGGTGCCGTGTTTGCCGCGGCCGAGATAAACCTCGCGGACCTTTTGGTCGGCTTGAATCTCGTCGAATTTTCCCTCGCACAGGACGGTGCCCTGATGGAGCACGGTGACCTGGCCGTTGACGGCGATTTGCTTCACGAAGGCCATGTCGTGCTCGATCACGATGAGACTATGTTTGCCGGCGAGCGAGAGGAGGAGTTCGCCCGTGCGATCCGTTTCGTCGTCGGACATGCCGGCGGCGGGTTCGTCGACGAGCAGGACCTTCGGCTCCTGCGCGAGCAACATGCCAATCTCGAGCCACTGCTTTTCGCCGTGGGCGAGGAGACCGGCCTTCCACGTGCGCTTCGCGTCAAGGCGCACGAGTTTCAGAAGCTCGTCGAGGCGGTCGCGGTCGGTCGATGAGAGCCGATGGAAAAGCGAAGCAAAGACGCCGCGCGGGCCATTCAGCGAAAGCACGAGGTTATCCCAGACGGTATGCTCGGTGTAGACGCTCGGCGTCTGAAATTTTCGGCCAATGCCGAGCCGGTTGATCTCATATTCGTTGAGCGCGATGAGGTCGTGGCTGGCAGCCGGATTGTTGCCGAACTCGAGCTTGCCCTGGTCGGGCTTGGCGCGACCGGTGATGAGATCGAAGAAGGTGGATTTGCCGGCGCCGTTGGGGCCGATGACGGTGCGCAGCTCACCTTCGTAGAGATAGAAGGTGAGGTTGGTGATGGCCTTGAAACCATCGTAAGTCTTGGAGACGTCTTCGACGGCGAGCAACGGATGAGGCATGGCGAAATTTCTGTTTTGAGCTTTACGATTTCGCGGAGGCCGGTGCGGGCGGGGTAGACTCGCTCGCCTCGGTTGAGCGGCGGGCGCCGATCTTCTGCCAAAGTTGTTTCAGACGCGCCGGAATGCTCACAATTCCGCCCGGCAAGAAGAGAACGACGAGAATGAAAAGACCGCCCAGGATGACGAGCCAGAGATCGGGGTAGGCGCGGGTGGCCCAGCTCTTGAGCGCGTTGATACTGACGGCGCCTAGGATCGGGCCGAGCAACGTGCCGCGTCCGCCGACGGCGACCCAGACGACGGCTTCGAGTGATTTGTCGGCCTGCATCTCGCCGGGGTTGATGATGCCGACCTGCGGCGTGTAGAGCGCGCCACCGACGGCGGCGAGGAGGGCGGCGACCACAAAGACGAAGAGCTTGAAGTGCGCGGTCGCGTAGCCGCTGAAGAGCACGCGATTCTCTCCGTCGCGGATGGCCTGCTGCACGAGGCCGAATTTCGTTTTGCTCAGCCAGCGGCAGAACAGATAGGCGAGCAGCACCGTAATCGCGGTCGCAATGTAGAGCCAGCGACCGGTGGCGGGATCAGCGAGGCTGTGGCCGAGGATGAACTTGAAATCCGTGAACCCGTTGTTGCCGCCAAGGAGCAGGTTGTTTCGGAAAAACATGATCGACGCGGCGTAGGTGAGCGCCTGCGTGAGGATGGAGAAATATACGCCCTTGATGCGGGAGCGAAACGCGAGAAAGCCGAACACGTAGGCGACAATACCGGGCACGAGAAATACCATCGTCAGCGCAAACGGGAAACTCGCGAACGGTTCCCAAAACGCCGGCAGCCTTTCCCAGCCGAGAAACACGAGGAAGTCTGGGATCGGCTTCTTGTATTGGCCGAGGTCGCCGATCATGCGCATGAGATACATACCGTGCATGTAGCCCCCGAGGGTGAAGAAGAGCGCCTGCCCGAGTGACAGCAACCCCGTATAGCCCCAGAGCAAATCCACCGAGATCGCGAGCAGGGCGTAGCAGAGATATTTTCCCCAGACACCGATGGTGAAGTTGCTGATGACGCCGTTGGCGTGAAGCAGCGGGACAATGACGATTAGCAGCAGCGCGATGGCAGCGACCGCGAAAAGTTCGAAACGACGGATTTGTGCGGCGCTCATGGAATCAGTCCTCCAGGCTGCGGCTGCGGGTGACGAAGAGGCCGGCGGGTTTCCATTGGAGGAACAGAATGATGCCGGCGAGGACGAGAATCTTACCGAAGACGGCGGCGTCTTGGGCGAGATTTTGCAGGAAGCCACCGATGCCGGGCACCCAGTTCAGGCCGGGTGCAACGTAAGGAAGGTATTGTTGCAGCACCTGATCAATACCGCCGATGCCGAAGGCGCTTAAGATGGTGCCGCCGATGCTGCCGACGCCGCCGACGACCACGACCATGAACGAGTCGATGATGTAGCCTTGCCCCAGCGACGGACCGACGTTGCCGATTTGGCTGAGAAACGCACCCGCGAGTCCCGCGAGGCCGCTGCCAAGGCCAAAGGTGAGCATGTTCACGCGCTCGGTGCGCACGCCCATGCACGAGGCCATGGTGCGGTTTTGCATCGACGCACGGATGAGCAGACCGAGCGGAGTCTTCGTGAGCACGAGCCACATCCCGAACACGATGAGAATAGCGAAGCCGACGACGAAGACGCGGTTCCAGCCGAGAATGACGTCGTTCACCAACCAGTTGCCGCTCAGATAAACGGGACTGGATACCTGCACGTTGTTGGCGCCAAACATGAGGCGCAGGCCCTGCTGCAACACGAGCGAGACGCCCCAGGTGGCGAGCAAGCTCTCCAACGGACGGCGATAGAGAAACTGAATCACACTGCGCTCGAGGCCGATGCCAACGAGGGCGGCGACGAGAAAGCTCAACGGCAGCGCGGCGATGAAATACCACTGGTAGG
>JBDSGI010000102.1:0-2806 GCA_039919035.1 Opitutaceae bacterium | reverse complement strand
GAGGGCACCGCGGCTCCAGCGCTCAAGCGCCTCACGCACGCTCACGCCGTCTGCGTCGCGCAATGCCAGCGTCGCTGGTTTCAGGCGCCCCGTGTAGCCCTCGCTGCCAAGATAGGCACTCGCGAAGCGCACGCCCTCCTCCTCGGAAAAACCAATCACATCGACGGCAAACGGCAGCCGCACCCCGCGCCGCCGCAGTTCGCCCAGCGCCACGATCGGTAGCAACACACCCATCGCCCCGTCGAAGCGGCCGGCATCGCGCACCGTATCGAGGTGCGAGCCGAGCAGCAGCGTCTTCGCGGTTTTGCGCGCACCTTCGAGCCGGCCGATTACGTTGCCCACGGCATCGACCCGCACGGTGAGTCCCGCCTCTTTCATCCAGCCGCCCACGAGCGCATGCGCGCGCTGCATGGCCGGGCTGAGAAATGTGCGCGTGAGTTTCCCTGTCTCGTCCGAGACTCGACCAAGTTCGTCCAGCCTACCGGCAAGCTGCTGTGCCGGCGTCATCCTTAGCTCCCGCGGTAGGTCTGATACGCCCAGGGCGTGACCAACAACGGCACATGGTAGGCCACTGCGGCATCCGTGATCGCGAAGCGCACCGGCACACGATCCAGGAACGGGCTGTCGCGGTGATGCGTCACAAAATAATCCTTCACGAAAAATAACAGCTCGTAGGCGCCCACGACGATTTCGGTGCGATCCAGCAGGGGCACGTCGGTGCGGCCGTCGGCGTTGGTCGTGACGGCCTTCAGTAGGTGAGGCTTGCCATCGAGATTCCAGAGTTCGATCCGCATCCCGGCGGCGGGGCAACCGGTGGTGAGATCGAGGACGTGGGTGCTAAGTTTGGCGGGCATGAGTGAGAGTGGCCCACGGAACACACGAAATACACGGAAAAAATACCAGGACGGTTTCCAACTCTCTGTGTTCCGTGCGTTCCGAGGGCAAAAAATCAGGACTTCAGAAAATCCTCGAGCCGCAGTCGCGCGATTTTCCCGATCTCGCCGAGCGCGGTTTGAAACTCAGCTTCGGGGGAGTTGCCGACGCGCGTCGCCATCGCCGCGAGGATCGCAACGCGCGTGTTAAGCCGGGCGCAGATGATAAACGGAAAGCCGAAGCGCTCGCAATAGGCGGCGTTGAGTTTCTGAAAGGCGGCGAGTTCGGCCGCGCTCACCTGGTTCAGTCCGGCGCTGGCTTGTTCCCGCGTCGACTCCGCCGTGAGCTGATTCTGCTGCGCGAGCCGGCCGGCGAGATCGGGGTGCGACCGAATGAGCGCGAGCTGACGCTTCCGAGGGGCGGCTCGCAGGGTGTTGCACAGTTCTGCGTGAAGCTGAGCGACGTCGCGAAACGGTCGCCGCGGCCAAGTCTCTTGCGCCACCCACGGCGAATGCTCGAAGAGATGACCGAGCGACGCAGTGAAGCCGGCGCGGTCGGACCCGTTCAGTGCTTCAATGGCCCGCAGTGCACTCACGGCAGCAGCTCGTAAGCCGGCAGCGAGAGGAACTCGTCGAACGTTGCGCTCTTCGACATCCGCATGAACAGCTCGACCGCATCCTTGAAATGCCCGTCGTCGTAGCGCGCGTCGCCATATTCACTGCGAATTTTTTTCAGTTCGTCGGCGAGCAGAGCATCATACATCTCGCCCGTGATCTTGCGGCCGTCGTCGAGTGTCGCGCCGAACTTCAGCCACTGCCAGAGCTGCGAGCGCGAGATCTCCGAGGTCGCGAGGTCTTCCATCAGATTGTGGATTGGCTCCGCGCCCGAGCCGCCGAGCCACGCTTCGAGGTAGCGCACGCCGACATGGAGATTCCAGCGCACCCCTTGCTCGGTGATCGGTCCGTGCAGGGGCATGAGCAGATCGGCCGCCGTGGTCTTGATGTCGTGGAAGCGCGTCAGGTTGTTCGGTCCCGGCATGTGCTGGGCAAACGCATCGAGCGCAGTTTGCACGAGGCCGGGATGCGCAACCCAGGTGCCGTCGTGGCCATCTCGCGCCTCGCGTTCCTTGTCGGCGCGCACTTTCACCAGCGCGGCCGCGTTGGCCTCGGGGTTGTTCTTGATCGGAATTTGCGCGGCCATGCCACCCATCGCGTAGGCGCCGTGACGGTGGCAGACATTGATCACGTGCAGCGCATAAGCCCGCATGAACGGCACCGTCATAGTGATCAAAGTGCGGTCGGGAAACAGATACTCGGGCCGGTTCCGGAGCTTCTTCACGAAGCTAAAAATGTAGTCCCACCGACCGCAATTGAGCCCGCTGGCGTGCTCGCGCAATTCGTAAAGAATCTCCTCCGCCTCAAACGCGCCGAGAATCGTCTCGATGAGCACGGTCGCGCGCACGCTGCCGCGCGGAACCCCGAGCGCGGCCTGCGCGTGGATAAACACGTCGTTCCACAGCCGCGCCTCCAGGTGGCTCTCCAGCTTGGGCAGGTAGAAATACGGGCCGCTGCCGCGCGCGAGCAACTGCGCGGCATTGTGGAAGAAATAGAAACCCCAGTCGAACAGCGAGGCGGAGACCCGCTCGCCGTTGAAGCGGACGTGCTTCTCCTCCATGTGCCAGCCGCGCGGCCGCGCCACGATCGTCGCAGTCTTTTCCTTCAGCTCATATTTTTTTCCCTCGGGCGAGGTAAAGGTGATCATGCGGCGCACCGCGTCGCGCAGGTTGAGCTGGCCCTCGACGACGTTTTCCCATGTCGGCGAGTTTGCGTCCTCGAAGTCCGCCATCCAGCACTGCGCGCCCGAATTGAGCGCGTTAATCGCCATCTTGCGATCCACCGGGCCGGTGATCTCCGTGCGGCGATCGACGAGGTCG
>JBDSGI010000101.1:0-3854 GCA_039919035.1 Opitutaceae bacterium | reverse complement strand
TCGTAGAGTCCGCGGTCGTAGACCTTGAGCTCCTCACGGTTGCCGACCGGGATGTGGATGCCATCGCTCGGGTTGCGATAGATATTACAATTGAACCAATCCTGCACACCCTCGGCCCAGTATTCGTCGACACTGGAACCCGCGTAAGAATTGGCGTATTTGCCGGCAGCCCGTGCGGCGGTGTAGGCGGCGGTCAGACGCGCGAGCCAGGTGGAATCCGTGAAGCGCAGGCCCATGATGTCGACGCCATGCGCAAATTCGTGCACCAGGATGTCTTCGCCGACATAGCGGTCGGAAATGTAACGCATGACATTCTCCTCCGCGCAGCTCATCGCGGGACGCGCGATGGTGGCACCGAGGCCGCGTGCGCGGCTGTTCCAGTCCGTGCCGGGAAACGCCGTGTAGAGGTCGCTATGTTCGGGAATATCAGTCGTGACCTCGGTCTCCGCCATGACCGCGACGCGCATCCGATTCTGCACCATCCGCGCCGCCACGTCGGGGCGTTTGGCGAGCATCACCGCAACGATGTCGTAAACGCGCTGCAGTGCTTCATCCGGCACCTTGGCCGAACTGACAATCGGCATGTCCCGGTAAACCACGTATTTTTTGTAGAACGGGTTGAGCCCGGCGGACGCGGGCGGCGGGGCGACCGCGCGACTTGAGGTCTGGGCCAAAGCATTCCCCGCCATCAACGCGAATGCCATGCCGACCAGAACTGACCGCGGCAATCCAAGGGGGGGCGCTAGCATGAGGGCATGCACACACGGCCAGCCGGATTTGGCAAGTTTCGGCCGACGTGCCCGGCTCGCGGTCACAAAAAAGCCCCGCGCTTACACGCGGGGCTGAAGTGGTCGTCGAATCCTGTCGTGCGCGTTAGGAAGCCGCGACTGCGCCGGTCTGCATAACCGGAACCTTGAACGGTGCCCGGCCCTCGCGCTTGCGGAGCGGATGATTGTTTGCGGCGTCGGTCACAATTTTCTCCCGCGCGATGACGAGTTCGTGCTTCGGATCGACTTGGAGCAGGGCACCAACGATTGGCTTCGTCGCCTCCAGGTCCACTTCGTTCGCCTTCAAATGGTCGAGCGTGCGGCCATACGCCTCTTTGGCGGCCAGATCCGAGGCGACGGCTTCGGCGAGTTGCGAGTTCGATTTCTCCACGCCGGTCAGATACGAGAGGTTTGCGAGATGGCAGAGCGACGTCGAGTAGTGACCTTCCTCAATCAGTCCGTGCACCACTTTGCGGCTCTGCAGCGCCTTAATCCAGTTTTTGCGGTGCGCGCCATTGTCGGCGCCCTCCAAGGCCTCGACTTTCTGGCCGTTGCTATCGTAAACCACCGCCGCGCCGTTTTCCGCGACGTTGATGTAGCCATTCTCGCACTGGGCGACGACGCCGACGGACGACTTCCGATAAACGTCCATCGCCCGCATATCCTTTTTCCGACCCAGCCCGCGCACCTCAAAGATTAGCGGCGCCTGTTCGTAGGTCAGCACGGAGACAAGCGTGTTGGGCGTCTCGGCGTCGTCGCGGTAGCCGAAGCGACCACCAAAACTCATCACGCTCTTCGGCATTCCTTGGGCGCCGAGCATCCAGCGCGCGACGTCCATCTGGTGGATGCCTTGGTTGGTGATGTCTCCCCCGCCGTAATTCCAGAACCAGTGCCAGTCGTAGTGAATCGGTCCCTTCGAACCGTTGCGCGTCGGCGGAGTGAGCGGCGCCGGGCCGGTCCAAAGATCATAGTCGACGCCCGCGGGAATTGGCTGGGGTCCGTCGTGCAGGCCGATCGAGTCACGCGCCTTGTAGCAGGTGGCGGTGACATACTTGAGTTTGCCGAGCTTGCCCGAGCGCAGCAGCTCGTTCGCCTTCATGATCTGCTCGGAGGATCGATTCTGCGTGCCGATGAGCGCGATGTTTTTGCCGCTGTATTTCTTGGCCGCTTCGACGGCTTGACGGCCTTCCCAAATATTGTGCGAGAGGGGCTTTTCTACGTAGACATCCTTTCCGGCCTGCAAGGCCAGAATCGCCATAATCGAGTGCTGGTGATTCGGCGTGGCGATGACCACAGCGTCGACATCTTTGCTCTCCAGCATTTTCCGGTAGTCCTTAAACTCGGCGACCGACTTGAGGCCGGCTTGCTTGGCCGCCTCGCGGCCCTTCGCGAGCACATTGTCGTCTACGTCGCAGATGGCGGCGAGGATGGCGCCGTCGAGCTTCTTCTTATTGCCCGGGAGATAGTTTTCGAGATGGCCAAAGCCCTGGGAGTGGAAGCCGATGATGCCGATGCGGACATCGCCATTGGCGCTGCCTTGGGCGAGGAGCCCGCCGCGAGCGGCGATGAACGCCGCGCCACCGCCGAGGATGGACGTTTTGAGAAATTCTTTGCGTGACCAGTTTTTCATGAGACGGGATTGGGTGAGGTTGAGAAATGCCAGCCAAGCTGGCGATGGGGAGACGAACGACCGAGGAAAAGGAAGCGACCAAAATATTCCATGACGACCCACGAACGTCAACCCCGCGCAACGATCATTACGCGACGCCGGGAGGTGAACAAAACGGGCAGCCAGATGATCACGTTGCTCAGGATGCACCTCGCCACAACCTTCCTCCAAGTCGGACGGTCAGTTTCAACCCGAAGCCCCAAGTCCCATCCCAGCGTGACGAAGCCTACTCCGTTGTTCATCACCCCGCTCGCGCGAGGTTGCCCTAACCAGTGAACGTCTTCTCGTCTCCCCAGCGGTCGTGCTCCTGCGCGCTCCCGCCTCGCTCGCCGCAGATGCTCGGAAGCACCGCGCCCAACCCCGATCCAAGATTGACCGTGGGGCATCGCTCTCAAGCCTCGCACGCATGACCAAACTCCTCGGCAAGCGCGCGCTCGTCACCGCCGGTGCTCAGGGCATCGGACTCGCAATCAGCCAGCACCTGCTGCGCGCGGGGTGCGACGTCGTCGTCCATTACCGCAGCAGCGGCGCAGCGGCCGAGGCGCTCGTGCGCGAGGCGGCCACGCTCGGCCGACGCTGCGTCGCGCTCTCCGGCGATCTTACGCGCACGGAGGCGTGCGATGCGCTCGTGGCGGACGCCGTGAAATTTTTCGGCGGGCTCGACATCCTCATCAACAACGCCGGTTCGCTCATCGGCCGGCGTTTGCTGGCCGACGCCGACGATGACTTCTGGGCGCAGACAATTATGCTCAACGTCGGCTCGCTGCGCAAAGTCACCCGCGCCGCCGCACCGCACCTCACCGCCGCGGCGAAGACCGGCGGGGGCGCGAGCATCGTGAACCTCGCGTCGCTCGCCGGCCGCAAGGGCGGGCACCCCGGCTCGCTCGCCTACTCCACCGCAAAGGGCGCGGTGCTCACCTTTACCCGCGCCCTCGCCGTCGAGCTCGGACCGCAGGGCATCCGCGTCAACGCCCTCGCGCCCGGCCTAATCCTTGGCACGAGCTTTCACAACACGCACACGACGCCCGAGGCCGCGAAGGCCACCGTCGCCGGCATCCCACTCGGCCGCGCCGGCAACGTCGACGATGTCGCGCGTGCCGCCGTTTTTCTCGCGGGGGAGTTCGACGGTTTCCTCACCGGCACGACGCTCGACATCAACGGCGGGGTGTATTCCGCGTAAGCCCAGACACTAAATACTCCGTAGGTGGTATGTCCGGGGCGGCACTTCTTGCTATGCTTGGCCTCAACATGCACCGCCCACGCCGTTTCATTTCTCCCGCACTGTTCACCGCCTTAGTTGCGGCCGTGCTTTTTTTCGCTCGACCCGCCTTCGGTCAATCACCCTCGACCACCCTTTCGGGGCGCGTCACCGACGCCGCGACCCAATCCGTCCTTCGCGGTGCCGCCGTCACGCTCAC
>JBDSGI010000100.1:0-3079 GCA_039919035.1 Opitutaceae bacterium | reverse complement strand
TGCCCCGCAACTCCGCCCCGATTCGGTCGGCGTTTCTGCGACACAAATAGCTGTGTCAAATTAGCCCCCCGATGAGAAGTTTCCGCCTCAGTCGAAGCAGCCCATCCCGATCTCGTGTTTTTTACCGGTGGGTTCTGAAACGGTCGTCCTAGGCACACGCTACCGCCCCGTGTTGCTCCGTCAGCGTGCACTGCTCCATCTCAGTTTCTGCGTTTCCTGAAACCGTTGCGAGCGCGCCTCGCTCATGGTTGGCGGTAGGTTCACCTCGCGGTTGCGTTCGTTCCCACCCTTCCCCTGAGTTCCCTCCGTTCGCGACTCTGTCTCCGCCCCTTGAGGCTCACGTCTGCCGCGCACGGCCCGTTGAACGCCAGAAAACACCACCGCTCCCCATGAAAACAGATTTTGTTCCTGCCTGCTACTGCCCGCGTCCCGTTGTCCCGCCTGCCGTTGTCCTCCTCCTCGCAGCCCTCACTTCGCTCCCCGCTTTCGCCCAAACCAAAGACGCCGCGCTCTCCCCCGCCGCGCTCGCGAAATACGATCTCAACAAAAACGGCCGCCTCGATCCCGACGAGGAGTCCGCAATGCTCGCCGCCGAAGCTCGCTCGGCCAAGGTGCCCGTCCAGTCCACCGCTCCGGATACCGGCACGGCTCCGGTGCAGCTTTCTCCGTTCGAAGTCAGGGAAGCCACCACCGGTTACCTCGCGACGAATACGATGTCCGGCACGCGGCTCAACACGAACATCGACGATCTCGCTTCGTCCATCTCGGTCGTCACGAAGCAGCAGATGGCCGACTTCGCGATGCTCGATATCAACGACATCTTTGCCTACGAAGCGGGCGCCGAGGGCGCGGGCACTTACACCCCCTTCGAGATCGACCGCAACGGCCGCGTCGCCGACAGCGTGATGTCCGATCGAGAGTCGGCCAACCGCCTCCGCGGCGTCGGCGCGGCCAATATCTCGCGCTCCGGCTTCGCCACCAGCGGACGTGTGCCCATCGACCCCATCGACATCGACGCCGTGGAGATTAGCCGCGGTCCCAATTCCAGCATCTTCGGTCTCGGCGAGGGCTCAGGCACCGTGAACATGGTCGCCGCCTCCGCGAATCTCAAACGCGCCACGTCCACTACGCAGCTCCGCTTCGACGACACCGGTGGCTGGCGCACGTCCTTCGACCTCAGCCGCCCGATCATTCCCGGCAAATTGGCCGCCCGCGTGAGCGCCGTCTACCAGCACGACGAAGCCAACCAAAAACCGTCGAGCTATAACACCCGCCGGCTGAACGCCATGGTCCGCGCCCAACCCTTTAAGAACACCACGCTGCGCGCCTCGTTTCAGTCCTACTTGGCCGACGGCACCCGCGCCACGGCGATGACACCCCGCGATGGCGTTTCGGATTGGCGCGCGCTTGGCCGGCCGACTTGGGATCCGATCACCCAGACAGTCACGCGCAACGGCGTCTCCACCACCATGACCGGCACCAACAATCCCGCTGGTCTCGCCAATATGAACCGGGCCGGCCCAATCCTCTTCGTCGACAACGGCGGAATCCAACTCTGGACCATCAGCCGCCTGCCCGCCGCCAACGCCACCAACGGCCCCAGCAACATCGGCGGCGTCAACCGTCTGCTCGAAAGCATTCCCGAACCGGTGCGCGACGGCCGCCCGCTGTTCTCCATCGTCCGGGGTGTCTCCGATCCTTCAATCTACGACTACGCGCACATCAATCTCTCCGGGCCAAATTACCAGCGTGAGGAGGTCGCCACCTCGACCGTGGAGTTCGAGCAGTATCTTTTTAACACGGGTCGCAACACGGCCGCCTTCCAGTTCGCCTGGCAGCGCGAAGATGCCGACCGGCTCCGCCGCACCACGGTGGGCTCGACCAATCCCGTCGGCACGAGCGGTCTGATTTATGTCGATGCCAACAGCCGGCTGCTCGACGGCCGGCTCAATCCGTTTTTCCTGAAGCCCTACGTCGGCGTCGCGGAGCCCGTCTGGTCGACGACGCCCTACGAGCGCGACACCTACCGTGCCCAACTCGCCTACGTGCTCGACCTAACCAAGGAGAAGTCGAAATGGCTGCAGCTGCTGGGCCGCCAGCAATTCCTCGGCTACTACGAGGAGCGCAAGTCCAAGAACCACGTCTACCGCTTCCGTGACGTGATGATCTCGGACCACCCTGTTTACGCGCCGGCCGGTCAGCCGAAGGGTAGCCAGGGAGCCGCCAATGGTTTCGCCGTTTCCCAGCAGGCGACCCGCCCCTACTTTCACTACTATGTCGGCGATGCGAACGGCCAGAATGTCGACTACGCTCCCTCGCAAGCGGAGGCGGGCAACTACGATTTCACCTGGTTCGATCCTAAGGCCAACCGGTGGGTGACCGACCGCGCCACCTTTGGCGAATCGGCCATCTCCGAAGCGAGTGCGGGCGAAAACGCCGCTTCCACGCTCAACCTGATCCAGACCAAGGGCGCCATCCTGCAGAGCACACTCTTCCAGAACCGGCTGGTCACCACCTTCGGCCGCCGCTCCGACCAGAGCGGCGACAAGCGCCAGAACCGCGTCTTCCTCAAACCCAACGGCTACGAATTCGACTACGCGAGAATGGATGGCTGGCGCGGCGACTGGGATATCCGCCAAGGAGATACCACGACCAGTGGCGCCGTGTTCCGGCCGTTCCGCGACTGGCGCTTCATCGAAACTGCCCGCAGCGGCGCGGGCTTGACCGCCAAGGTGGCTTCCGCGCTACAGGGCCTGGGTTTGTTTTACAACCGTTCCGACAGCTTCCGACCCGCCGGTCCCGCGATCAGCATCCGCCAGACCGAGCTGCCCAATCCCGGTTCGGTCGGCAAGGACTACGGCTTCACCCTCAGCCTCGGCAACAAGTTCATGCTCCGCGCCAACCACTACTCCACGCTGCAGATTAACGCCCGCGCCGGACAGGGAACCAACATCGCCAACCGCCTGCTCCAGGTCGATTTCGACGGCATCGGCGGCGTCCAGGCGTTCGGCCTGCAACGCCAGGCTCGCAATTGGATCACCCAGGGCACCTCCGGGATTTCCGCCGCGGCCCGCGAGGC
>JBDSGI010000099.1:0-6114 GCA_039919035.1 Opitutaceae bacterium | reverse complement strand
CGCACAGTTCGGCAAACATCAGGCACGCGGAGTTGCCGTCCTTATCCCGCAGATAGTCGTTCGGCAGGTAGCCGTAGCTCTCCTCGGTGCCGAAGACGTAGAAGGTGCTGTGCTGCTGAAGCAGCTTCGCGCGTTGCTCAAAGGGCGTGGCCTCGTAGTCGAAGCCCGCGCCCATCGCGTGCACCAACTTGTCTTCGTAGCCGCGCATCTTGGCCGCGATCCATTTGAAGCCGGTCAGCGTGTTGATGACTTTCACGCCGTGCCCACGACCGATGGCGTCCTGGAGTTGCGTCGTCACAAATGTCTTCACGATCGCCGCGCGCTGAGAACCCGCCTGGGGAATCCAGCCGAGCTCCTTGTATTTTGAGAGGCGGTATTCGGCCAGCAGTGAACCAATTTGATTGCCCGTGAGCAGTTCCATCTTGCCGGCGCGATTGCGCACCGCGCAGCCCATCCGGTCCGCGTCGGGATCGGTGGCGAGCACCACATCCGCACCCTCGCGCTCGGCCAGTGCGACGGCGCGAGAGAGCGCATCCGCGTTTTCGGGATTCGGCGATTTCACGGTGGGAAAGCGCGCGTCACCGGCGAGCTGCTCGGGGACAGGCATCACATCGCACCCTGCCTCTTTCAACAGCGGCAGCGAGTGCACCGCGCCCGTGCCGTGAATGTTGGTGAACACCACGCGCAGTTTCGTTTTGCGGAACACCGCCGGATCGAGTGCCGCCTTGGCGGCCACCGCAAGGTAGGCGGCGTCGGCGTCGCGGCCCAGCGTGGTCACACCCTGCAGTTTGGGCGTGAGAAACTTTCCCAACTCGGCGAGCGGAACTGCGTTCACCTCGGCGACGATGCCCTTGTCATGCGGCGGCACGACTTGCGCTCCGTCATCGAAGTAGGCCTTGAATCCATTGTCGTGCGGCGGATTGTGACTCGCCGTGATCACGATGCCCGCGTGGGCTTTGAGCCAGCGCACCGAATAGCTGAGCTGGGGCGTCGGCCGCGGCCCATCGAAGACGAACGCCTCGCCGCCGAGCTGCGCCCACGTCGAGGCCGCGAGATCCGAGAAGTGCCGGGAGAAGTGCCGCACGTCGTAGGCGATCACGAGGCGTGGCTTTACCGCCACTTTGTTCTGCGTCAGAAAGTTCGCCGTGTAGCGGTAAAGTCCAATGACCGCCCGGATCAGCGTGAAATCGTTCAGCATGTTGCTGCCAATGGCCGCGTGCTCGGGCGAACCCCCGGCCGTCGCGCTGCCGGTTTCCGCCATGGTCGCCACCACGCCAATTGTCCGACCACGCATCCCGCCGGTGCCAAACTCAAGGTAGCGATAAAAACGATCGTTCAGCTCGCTCCATGCGCCTTGGGTGACCAGCTCATCGATGCTCTGCGCCGCCCACGCGGGAAATTTGGCCCCCAGGAATGCCGTGAGATTTTCGACGGCGGCGGGCAGGAGTTGGCCGGCCTGGGCGGCGGCATTGATACGTGCGAGAGTCGTCATGGGTGAATGATGAAAATGGAAACGGGTGACTCACTCCAAATACAGGCCGGGTTCAACCCTCGGTTTCGGATTGAGCGACGTCCACGCCTCGGCAAAAGAATCTTCATCGTAGCCGAAGCGCGGCGAAACTTCCATTGCGGCCTCGGGCAGCCCGCTCGCGTCGCACGGAACTTCGGCGCCGTTGGCCCTCAACCATCGCGTGAACTGCCGGCACTGATCTTCGTGACAAGTCTTCGGCGAATCGAGACCGTCGGCATTTTTCACGGGCGAGAAGTCGTCGCGTCGGAGAGTTTCGACCACGAGTGGGTTCCGGGCAAAAGGCAGTGCATCAAAGACGAACATCTCGAACTTCACGCCGTTGGCCTTCTCCGGCTTAATCACGGCCCCATTCGCATGGATCGTCGGGATTTTTTTGTCCGCACGGTGGAACGGCAGCGCCACCCCCTCGCCGCCCCGCGCCATGCGCCGGACGAACTCCCGATCCAAGATATGAATCGCGATGTTCCCCCCGAGATAGCGCAGCTGGCCGCCGGCGTCCGTCTCGCGCTGCGTCGCCATGGGCAGATCGGAATATTCCACGACGACCACGCCGCCGTTTTGGTGGCAGAACACGCCCACCTTCTCCTCGGCGTAAGCCTTGCTGACCATCTTGCTCGACATTTCAGAGCGTCGCGAAAGGTGCCAGCCGATGAACGCCGGATCGATGCAGCGCACGAGCGGATTATCGACCTGAAAATAACTCAAGGTGTCGATTCCTTCGCGCGCCATCAAATCGAGCGCGCCGCTGCGCTCCAGCGCGCGCAGCGAGCCGCCATGACCGTCCGGCGATAGCGCCAGGGAAAATTTGGTTTCGAGCAGGATTTTGCCGGAGAAATCCACCGCCGGCATCCGGCCTTGCCGGAAAAAATGCACGCGTTCTCGATCTAAACCGAACCAAAGGTGCTCGGCGAAAAACGCCTCAGTGGCCGCGTGGTTCGCGTGGCTCGTCATGATGAACCAGTGCAGCGGCCGGCCGTAGCGTAGTCCGGCGGCGAGAATCTTCTCGGCGAAAACCTGGAAGAGCGGCTTCTGCTTCACCGGCGTGACGGGAAAGGTTCCCTTGGGCCCGTCGTAACCGAGGCGCGTCCCCTGCCCGCCCGCCACCGTGAACGCTGCGACCCGGCCGGCGCGCAGCGCGGCTTCCCCCGCGACTTTCGCCGACGCCCACTTGGCGGCATCTCCCCCGTGCGCAGGATGTTTTTCGTAAGGTGCGGGGGCGAGCCCGGTCAGGTCAACCGTGCCAGTGACGTCCTTCGCGAGGAGCGTGCGCGTGAGGCGCGCGACTTCTTCCAAGTCAATTTCCGCGGCGTCCGCCAGGAGGGCACGTTGCTCCTCCGCCGTGCCTTGCTCGAAAAAGGCGAAAACCTGGCCCTGGCCGGCGCGTTGGAATTTTTCGATCAGTGGGTGTGTCGCCATGAAAATTCGTGCCGCGTGCGCCGCCTGCTATCGGGCCGCATCGAAACGGAAGATAGCTTCGTCCGGCTTGCCGTAGCCTAGGTTCAGCCGGATCATTTTCGCGACAAAAGCCGGGTCGCTGCGGAGACGTTCGAGGATGGTCTCCTGCTCACGCAGCCGCGCCTCGGCGGCCGCCAGCTTCGCTTCGCTCGTCGCCTGGATTTTTTTGAGCTGTTGGTATTCCGCCCGCGCTTCCAGCAACAACGCGCCCGCCCAAATGCCGCAGCCGGCGAGGAGCACGAGGTAGAGAAGGACGATGAGGCGTTGCGGCATCACGATTTTCGCCCGCGATCAACGGAAAGGCCGCGCGGGGAGTAAAGGACATTTCAAATTGGCCCGCGCCGGACCGCCGGGCCGTTAATAGACGTGCCTTCGCGATCTGCGCTCCTCACGGTTATTACTCACATGTATCAGAGTTTTTACGGGTTCACGGAGATGCCTTTCAACATCACCCCGGACCCCCGCTTCCTCTATCTCAGCCCAACCCACATGGAAGCTCTGCAGCACCTCAAATACGGGGTGCGGGAGAAGAAGGGGTTCATTGTCCTCGTTGGCGAGGTGGGCTGCGGCAAGACGACGCTCTGCCGGCGCTTCCTGAACGAACTCGATCCGGCGCACTACGACACCGCGCTGATTCTGAATCCGCGCGTCACCGAGACCCAGATGCTGAAGGCGATTCTCACCGAGCTCGGCGAGACGACGATCGCCCGGAATCAGAACGACCTCGTCGCCCAGGTAAATCGCGTGCTCCTCGACCGCATCGACAAGGGCCGCGATATCGTGCTCATCATCGACGAGGCGCAGAACCTGAAGTTCGAAGTCCTCGAGCAAATTCGCCTGCTCTCGAATCTCGAGACCGACAAGCAAAAGCTCCTCCAGATCGTCCTGATGGGTCAGCCTGAGCTGAAGGAGGTGCTCGCGCGGAAAGAGCTGCGCCAGCTTCGGCAGCGCATCCTCGTCCACTACGAACTGAATCCGCTCACCGACGCCGACATCTCCCATTACATCCAGCACCGGCTGACGCTCGCCGGGGGCAGCGGCCGGCCGGGCTTCACGCGCTGGGCTCTCCGCGCCCTGCACCGCGCGAGCGGCGGCATTCCCCGCATCGTGAACAACCTTTGTGACAAGTCCCTGCTGTCGGCCTTCATTCGCGAGTCTGACGAGGTCGGTTATTGGGACGTCCGCCGCGCCGTGAAGGACATGGCCAATCTCACCGCCTAGCTCGCGCCTCCTCGCGCCCAAACTTTCGCTGACCAATGAGCCTAATCAACGACGCCCTCAAAAAAGCCCAAAACGTGCGCTACGAGGAACCGATCGACCCCGCCGCACCTGCGGCGGCCGGCGGCAACAAAACCCGCATCGCCAAGCGGGGGCGGGCCCACAGCGCCAACACGACCATCCTCCTCGGCAGCGGGGCAATCGTGCTCGTGGTGCTCTCCGTCGTCGCCACCGTTTACCTCGTCAATCGCACGCCGGAACCAGCCACCGAAGCGGCCGCCGCCAGCGTTGCCGCCACCGTTCCGCAGGTCGGCCAAGCGGCAACTGCCCCGGCGGTGGTTGCGCCGAAATTGGATCTGCGGGTCGTTGCCCCCCCTGGAGACACAATCGTCGCCAGCATCAAAGCGGCCACCACTAAGGAAACACCGCCAGCTCCACCGCCAGCCCCGGTCGTGATCGCGCCCCCTGGGCCTCCCAAGCCAGACGAGCAGACCTTGCGCTACGTGGAAGCAATCAAAGTCGCGGGCGTTCGTTCGTCCGGCAATGAGAGCCGCGTGTTGATGAACGAACGCGTTTATCGGGTGAGCGACATCGTCGATCGCACCATCGGGCTGAAACTCATCGGGGTCGCCCCCGGCACTCTCACGTTTTCCGACTCGGCGGGCGCGAACTACGTGAAGAATTTTTGAGTCGCGGTCCCTTGACTCGCTCCGCCCGCTCGCAACAAGTGGGGCGATGATTTCCCGCCGATCGTTTCCCCCTTCCGCCACCCGTGCGGCTGCTGCGTTCATGTTTTCGCTCGTCGCGCTCGCCTTGGTGGTCGGCTGCGGCAAACCCGCCGCGCCCGGCAACTCCAAGGTGCCGTCCGGCGCCAAGAGTTCCGGCGGCCTTCACGCCCAAATCGAAACCGACAAGGGCACGATTGAAATCGAGCTGCTGCCCACGGCGGCACCCAAGGCCGTGGAGAATTTCCGCCTGCTCGCCGAACACGGCTACTACAACGGCGTCACGTTTCATCGGATTATTTCGGGCTTCATGATTCAGGGCGGAGATCCCAATGGCGACGGCACCGGTGGCGAGAGCGCATGGGGCGGCAAGTTTGCCGATGAGCTCCAACCCGGCTCTGAACTTTACAAACGCGGCTACCAGCGCGGCGTCGTTGCGATGGCCAACGCCGGACCGAACACTAATGGGAGTCAGTTCTTCATCATGCATCAGAACTACCGCCTCCCGCCCGCCTACGTCATCTTCGGCCAGGTGGTTAAAGGACTCGAAGTCGTGGATGCCCTCGCCGCCACGCCGACGGGCTTGGGCGCCGATGGCGGACTGAGCCAGCCCTTGGCTCCGGTCGTAATCCGCAAGGTCACGATTCGGCCTTGAGCGTGGCCGGCGTCGACCCAGTTTCCCGGCCATGCGGGTTATCCCAACTCTTGCCGCCTTCCTTGTGAGCGTGTCCTCTGCGCTATCCGCGCCGCTGCACGATCTCGCCGTGCAGGATATCGACGGCAAGGCCGCCACGCTCGCAGCATTCAAGGGCCGCGTGCTCCTCGTCGTGAACGTCGCCTCGGAATGCGGCTACACGTCGCAATATCAGGCCCTCGAAGCGCTCTTCACAAAATACCAGTCGAAGGGCCTCAGCGTGCTCGGCTTCCCGTGCAACCAATTCGGCGGGCAGGAACCCGGCAGCAACGCCGAGATCAAAAAATTCTGCACCACGAACTACCGCGTCACGTTTCCACTCTTCGCGAAGATTGATGTCAACGGCGCGAACCGCCACCCGCTCTATGCGGCGCTTGCCGGCCAAGGCTCGCCGTTTCCGGGCAATGTGAAATGGAACTTCGAGAAATTCCTCGTCGGCCGCGACGGCAAGGTGCTCGCCCGGTTCCCCGCCGACACCGAGCCCGACGCGC
>JBDSGI010000098.1:0-11118 GCA_039919035.1 Opitutaceae bacterium | reverse complement strand
AAGGTGCTGCTGCACCGGCTGCTGCGTCTGTTGCGGTGGCGGGTCTGGATTCAGGAGAAACTCCAGCCGACGGAGTGGCAGGTCACCCTCATGTGGGCGGCGGTGGTGGGGGTGCTCGGCGCGCTCGCGGCGATCGGATTCACCCTGCTGACGGAGCGGGTGCATGGGTGGTTCGGCGATTCGCGGCTGGGCGTCGTCGATTCGATGGCGCGACTGCCGGCTTGGGCGTGCCTGTTGGTGCCCGCGCTGGGCGGCGCCTGCGCCGGCGCGATTCTGAAACTCGGGCAGCGGTTGCCGCGCACGCAAAGCTCGACCGACTACATGGAGGCCATCGTGATTGGGAACGGCCATGTGCCGCGCCGTGCGAGCCTGGTGAAATCCGCCGCGGCGTTATTCTCCATCGGCTCGGGCGGCTCGATCGGGCGCGAAGGTCCGATGGTGCAGCTCGCGGCGGTCGTGGCGTCGGCGGTCGGCCGCTGGCGCAACTTCACTCCGCCGCAACTTCGCCTGCTGGTCGCCTGCGGGGCGTCGGCCGGCATCGCCTCGGCCTACAACGCCCCGATTGCGGGATCGTTTTTCGTCGCGGAAATTATTCTCGGCACGATTGCGATGGAGAGTCTCGGGCCGCTCGTGGTCTCGGCGGTGGGGGCGACGGTGACGCTGCACGTGCTCACGACGGCCCACGCGCTCTACCGCGTGCCGGCGTTCGGCGAGGCCTCGGCGTGGGAAATGGGGCCGTATGTCGTGCTTGGCCTGCTCGCCGGCGTCGTGGCGCCGATCTTTCTCACGTCGCTGAAGCACGCGGAAAAGTTTTTTGTGTCGCTGCGCCTGCCCATCGTGCTGCGTCTCGCGCTGGGCGGCCTGATCGTCGGGGCGATCGCGATCAATGTCCCGCAGGTCACCGGCAACGGCTACTCGGTGGTGGTCGAGATTCTCTCCGGCAGGATTGCGTGGGTGCTCATTCCCGGGCTGCTGGCGTGCAAGTGGCTCGCCACGATGTCGTCATTCGGCTCGGGGGCGCCGGGCGGGGTGTTTACGCCGGCGCTGTTCATGGGCGCCTGCGTGGGACTGCTGTTCGGCACGGCGGTGCATGCGCTTTGGCCGGCGGGCGCGGTGAACCCGCTCGCCTTTGCGCTGGTGGGCATGGGGGCGTTTTTATCCGCGGCCAGCCGCGCGCCGGTCATGGCGGTCATCATGCTTTTTGAGATGACGATGAGTTACGACATCATCCTCCCGCTCCTCCTGTGCAGTGTGATCGCCTACTATACGGCGAAGGGGATCGACGCCTCCTCGCTTTACAGCGAATCCCTCAAGAAGAAGGCCGCGGACGCTCCGCAGCCTTCGCTCGGCGAGGGGCGCGTCGCGGACCTCATGCGCGTCGATCCGCCGGTGCTTAACCCGGCCGCGCGCTTTGCCGAAATCGCGCAGATGTTCCTCAAGCTGCGGGTGAACAACCTCTACGTTGTCGATGCCGAGAAGAAATTTATCGGGGTCGTCGCGATGCACGACATCAAGACTTACCTGAGTGAGCCCGACCTCGCCGCGCTGGTGATCGCCCGCGACATCGTGCGGGAGGATTTCCCGCGCGTGGCGCCGGACCAGCCGCTGACCGAGGCGCTCGGCGGTTTCATGGGCATCGTGGCCGAGCGGCTGCCGGTCGTGGACCAAGACGGGCGATTATGCGGCAGTCTGGCAAAGAATGACCTGTTGCTGGCGCTGGTCGAGAAACGCAAGGCGCCGGTGCCCGCGTGAGTCCGGACTGCGCGCCGCAACTCGTGTGACATTCCCGTCACGCGAAATCTACCGGCTGGCCAGCGCCCGGCGGTTCGCTCAGGGTGACTCGTCCCATGCCTCCCAGCAGCCGCCCGAAACGCCGCCCGACTCCCTCCGAAACCGCCGCCCGCGCCGCCCGGCGCACCCCGGCGGCTGGCAAGGTCGTCTTCGGCAACCGCGAGTCGAGCTGGATCGCGTTCAACCGCCGCGTGCTCGACCAGGCGCGGAGCCCCGCCAATCCGCTGTTGGAGCGGGTCAAGTTTCTCGCTATCGTCAGCTCAAATCTCGACGAATTTTTCGAGATCCGCGTGGCCGGCCTGATGCAGCAGGCGGATTCCGAGGCGAGTGAACTCAGCCTCGACGGCCTGGCGCCCCGCGAGCAACTGCGGCGCCTGCAGGAATCCGTGAACCGGCTCGTCACCGATCAATATGACTGCTGGCGAAAGGACGTTCTTCCCGCGCTGGAGGCGGCGGGAGTGCAGTTTCGCACGGCGGCGCAGCTGACGGACACCGAGCGCGCGTGGGTGCGCGGTTATTTTGAAACTCAGGTGCAACCGGTGCTCACGCCGCTCGCGGTGGATCAGGCGCATCCGTTTCCGCTGCTGGGCAACAAAACCCTGAATGTCCTCGTGTCGCTCGATCACCCCGAGACGCCGGTGCAGGAAAAGGTGATGATCATTCTGCCCGTGCCGCGCAGCCTGCCGCGCATCGTGCGGATCACGCCGACCGACGATGGCCGGCAACGGCACATTTTCCTCAGCGAGATTATCAAGGTTTCCGCGGTTCAACTGTTCCCGGGCTATACGGTGAACGGCGCGCACGCCTTTCGCGTCACGCGCAACAGCGATCTCTACATTGACGAGGAGGAATCGGCGAACCTGCTGAAGAAAATCGAGGAGGAGCTGCGCAACCTCCGGCGCGGCGCGGCCGTGCGGCTGGAGATTGAGGATGGGGTCGACCCGGCGTTGCTGGCGGCGTTGTGCGGCCATCTTGAACTCGCGCCCGAGCATGCGATTAAACTCAAGGGGCCGCTAAATTTTTTCCGGCTGATGAGTCTCTACGAGATGGTCGACCGGCCGGAGCTGAAATATCCCCCGTTTGTCCCCGCCGATCCGACGAAGGTGTTTTCGCACCGGACGATCTTTGAGATCATGCGCGAGCGAGACGTCCTGCTGCACCATCCCTACGAGTCGTTCACGCCGGTGGTTGAGTTTGTCGAGCAGGCGGCGCGCGATCCCGACGTGCTCGCGATTAAGCAGACGCTCTACCGCACGAGCGGCGATTCCCCGATTGTGCGGGCGCTGATCGACGCCTCAATGGCGGGGAAACAGGTGACGGCGCTGGTGGAGCTGATGGCGCGGTTCGACGAGGCGAACAACATCAAGTGGGCCCGCGAGCTGGAGGAGGCGGGCGTGCATGTCGTTTACGGCCTCGTCGGCCACAAGACGCACTGCAAGTGCTGCCTCGTCGTGCGCCGCGAGGGCGGGGAGTTGCGCCGCTACATCCACCTCGGAACCGGCAACTACAACCCGAAGACCGCCCGGCTTTACACCGACTTCAGCCTGTTGACCTGCCGCGAGCACCTCGGCGCGGAAGTGGCGCAACTTTTCAACACCCTGACGGGGCTGGGTCGCACGCCGGAGTTCAAGCATCTGCTGGTCGCGCCGTTCAACCTGCACCCGCGCTTGCAGGAACTAATCGCGGTCGAGACCGCGAATGCCATCGCCGGCAAGCCTGCGCGCATCATCGCCAAGATGAACAAGCTCGTGGATCCGGTGACGATCGAAAATCTCTATGCGGCGTCGCAGGCGGGCGTGAAGATTGACCTCATCGTGCGCGCGACGTGCTGCCTGCTGCCGGGAATAAAAGGGCTCAGTGAAAACATCCGGCTGCGCAACATCGTCGGCCGGTTTCTCGAGCACCCGCGCGTTTTTTACTTCGAGAACGGCGGGCAGCCGCTGGTCTTTTGCGGCAGTGCCGACTGGATGCCCCGAAATTTCTTCCGTCGCGTCGAGGCGGTTTTTCCGATCGAGGACCCCGAGCTGCGCCGCCGCATGATCGAGGATGTGCTATTGATCGAGCTGCGGGACAACGAGGACGCGCGCGAGCTTCAGCCTGACGGCACCTATATCGCGCCCGTGCGGGCGGCGGGCGAGGAGATGTTTCGCGCGCAGAAATATTTCATGGCCGCGGCGGCGGCGCGCGCTGTGCCGCCCGTGATTCCGGCGGCGGCGCCGTCGGCGTAGGACGGCGACCGTGCCCTGCGTCCGAAACGGCTTGGTCTGTAGGGCCCGCCCTTGGTCGGTGCCTGTGATGACATGGGGCCATCGGGCGCGGACGCGAGGTCCGGCCCTGCGAAAAAAATAATTCCAGCGGTCGGCCTACCAGCTCGCGGCTCGCGCGGTCGGCTGAAGTTCCGCCCGCGGCAGCGGCAGATCCAGCCGCTCGACCACGCTGTCGAAGAGCAGCCGACGCTGCGCGGGAGAAAGCCCGGGCTGAAAAACCGCGATCTTGTAGTCGTGGTAAAGAGCGTCGGTCTCCCGGGCCATCGCGACGCGGGTGGCCACGGTGAGAGCGTCGTCGATCACGGCAGCGCGGGTGGTGCCGAGGGTCCGCGCAATCTCGGTGCGAATCGCGTCTTTCTCGTTGATCAGGTCGGCCACCTGCCGGCCGTAGTCGTCGGCGACGGCACTGACGCGGGCGCGCACGGCGGCGATTTGCTCGACGGTCTCGGGTGAGACGCCGCCGCGACCGCCCCGGCCTGCACGCGCGGGGCCGATCAGAAAACGGAGACCGTCGCCCTCGAAACGGTAGGTGGCCTGCATCGGCAGCCCGCGCGCCTCGGCCAGAATTTCCTCGACGCGGGTGCTGGCCTCTTTCTGGAGGCTGGCGTAGTCGGCGAGCAATTTTGTGACCCGGTGCTGGAGCGAGGCGGACAGTGGTGAGCGCTCGCCGATGGCGGTGGGTTCGGCCAGCTGGGCGAGCCCGCGCCGAATTTCCTCGGCCAGTGTTTCCACCTCCTCGATCGCCTTCGCCTGCTGCTCGGCGAGGGGCTTCATCCCGCTGGGCCGGAGCCAGCCGAGCTTGCGGCCGTCCTCGGCGGTGACGGCATCGTAGAGTTCCTTTTTCAGCTGGGATTTTTTTGTCTGATAGGCGGCGACCTTCGCCGCGACGTCGGCCGGCATGTCGTCGGGCAGAAGCACGCGGGCGGGCTCCGGTGAGAAGAATAAATACGGCTGCGCCGCGGCGGCGTTGGCCGTGCTATTGGCTGCTGCCGTTAGCTCGAGAAAAATTTCCCGGAGCAGACGACGTTGCGCCGCGCCGAGGCCGGGTTGGTAGAAGGCGTAACCGCGCATGACTTGGGCGATCTCAAAGGGAGAGAAACCGCGTCGGCTCGAATCGCCGAGCTTCCATTCCCGCAGGGCGCTCCAGTGAGTCTCGCCACTGATCAAGTCGCGTCGGAGATCCTCGGCGGCTTGCTCAAGCTCGGCGAGCTTGGGCGCCTGGCGCCGCGCCAACTCGGCCAGCGCGGTCTGGCGCGCCTCCGGCGGAGCGTCGCGCAGCAGATCGAGTTCGCCGCGGAGTTCGCCCAGAAGGGCGAGTTTGCGATTGCGGTAGGTATCGAGCTGGGTGCTGAGTTTGGGAGCGAGGGATTTCGTGAAAAGCCGCGTGCTCAGCTGCGGATAAAAGGGGTCGCCAATGTAGGCGGCGAGTTCGGCGGGTGGCGGGAATCGTCCAGCCGGCGCGCCGGTGGCGCGGGTGAACATGCGCCCAAGCGGTGGCGGGTTCGGCGGGAAAAAGATGGGGAGTGGATTCTGGCGCACGAATCCCGTTCCGTCGCCGTCGCCGCGATCGCGGCCGCCAGAATCGCGTTGGGCCCGCGCCGTGAGCCCCAACGCGACAAAAACCAGACAGAGTTTCGCTGCGCTGACGAAGGACGCGAGGCGGGGCGGCGAAGGCTTCATGGCGGCGAAGGGGCGTGGGCTTGACGCACCAAAGTCGCCGAAGTCTCGCCCGCGATTAGCGGATCATCACGGCCAGCATGCGTTCCAAGCCGTAGCCGAGCAATCCGGTGACGGGAATGGTGAGGACCCAGGCCCATAGGATGCGTTCGACGACGCCCCATTTCACAGCGCTCAGGCGCTTCGTGGCGCCCACGCCCATGATGGACGTGGAGATGACGTGGGTGGTGGAGACCGGCACGCCGATGCTGGAAGCCCCGTGAATGATGAGGGCGGCAGTCGTCTCGGCGGCGAACCCATGCACCGGCTGGAGCTTCACCATCTTGTGGCCCATCGTGCGAATGATCCGGTAGCCGCCGGCGGCCGTGCCCGCCGCCATTGTAAGCGCGCAGGTGATCACGACCCAGAAGGGAATGCCCTTGAACTCACTGACCCGGAGAAATCCCGCCCATTCCGGCAGATCCTTGAACGCCCCGGAGGTCGTGCCGGTGAAAAGGGCGAGCGTAATGATGCCCATGGTTTTTTGCGCGTCGTTGGAGCCGTGGCCGAAACCCATGAACCCGGCGCTCGCGAGCTGAGCCTTGCCGAAAATAAGGTTCACGATGCGGGGCGTCGTTTTGCGCAGGATAATCATGAGTAGCCACATCATGAGGGCGCCACCGACGAGGCCGAGGAGGGGGGAAGTAAACATGGGCAGCACGACCTTGGGCCAAAGGCCGACAGACGCACCCTTCGCATCCTTGGCCGACCAGATGAGCGCGTGCCAGTTGCCGGCGGCGGTGGCGAGGGCCGCGCCGCACAGCCCGCCGATCAGCGCGTGACTGGAACTGGAAGGCAGGCCGAGCCACCACGTAAACAGGTTCCAGATGATCGCCGACAGGAGGGCGCAGAGCACCGTGAGCATGTCCACGGAGCTGGCCTCCACGAGGCCGCCGCTGATGGTCTTGGCCACCGCCGTGCCGGCGAGGGCGCCGACAAGATTCCAGAACGCCGCCCAGATCACGGCGGCACGCGGCGTCAGCACCTTGGTCGAGACGACCGTCGCAATCGCGTTGGCGGTGTCGTGAAAGCCATTGATGTATTCGAAAACCAGCGCGGCGAAGAGAACGAGTAGGAAAAGGGTCATGGCTGCGGGTGCCGTTAGGGAACGCTGCGGGCGGCTGACGAGCCCGGGCTCACGAGTGTTTCAGCACGATTTGCACCACGATGTTGCCGGCGTTGCGGCAGCGGTCGACGGCCTGCTCCACCAATTCGTAGAGTTCCTGGAGGATCACCAGTTCCTTGGCCTCGTAGCTGCCGTGATAGAGATCCTTGAGCAGCGACAGCATCACCTTGTCGGCTTCGCCCTCGGCGTATTGCAGCCGGTCGTTCGGTTCGCGGATTTTCTCGATCGTGGTGCCGCCGCGAAGCTGCTTCACCATGAAGACCACCGCCTCGGCCGCCTGCATCATCAGCTCCGCCTGACGCTGAAAAGCCGCGTGCGGCACGCGACCCGGATAGATCGACAGGCGCTCAACGATTTTTTCCAGTTGCTTGGGAATCCGGTAGAGCGCGAACGAGAGCGCCTCGATGTCCTCGCGTTCCAAGGGCGTCACGAAGGTTTTGCTCAGCTCCTCCGTCATCGTGTGCCGGATCCGCTTTTCCTTCCGGCGGGTTTGGATGAATTCGTCGAGCGAGACTGGCGCACCGCCGCTCGCCGCGATTTTCTTCAGGTAGTCGGTGAAGAGCGCGACGCTGGTTTTCGCCTCCTCGGCCCCGGCTTCCAACAGGTCGAAGAACTTGTCGTCTTTGCCGAACAATTTTTTGAGCGAGAGCATTCGGGGTGAGTGAGCGGAGAATGTTACGAAGGCGAAACTTTTTTGCGTCCTAGGTTTTGCCGCGGAGCCAAATCCAGAGATAGCCGATGCGCTCCCGCAGTGCCCAGGTGCTGCGCTCCAGCCCACCGTTGTCCCAAAAGAAATCGGAGACGAACGCGTCGCCGTCCGAAAGCGAAAGATAATTCGTGGGGCAGGGGACTGCCTTCACGCCAAAATGCCGGAATAGCGCCATCGCCCGCGGCAGGTGCCACGCCGAGGTCACCAGCGCGATCGGGGCGTTGCCCGTGGTTTGGCGAACAGCTTCGGCTTCCTCCTCGGTGTCGCGGCCCTGCTCCAGCTTTGTGATGCGGTCGGGCGCGATGCCGAGGGCGACGGCGGTCCGGGCGAGTTCCGTGGCGTGACTGTCGACGGGGCCATACGTCGGACCGCACACCACGAGCCGGGCCTCGGGCAATACGCGCAGGATGCGCACCGCCTCCACGATGCGCGCCAGCGAGCCGGACGACAAACGGTTGTTGGACGTGACGCCCGGCGCGTAGCCGTTGCCCCCGCCGAGCACGACGACGAATTTGCAGGCGGCCAGCTCCGGTGGCACAAGCGCGGGCGCGCTCAACTCGGGAATGGGCGCGAAGTGCATTTCGAGTGGGCGGATTAGGCTGCGGCTCACGAAGCGATTGCTGAACACGAGGAGCACGAGAAATCCGCCGATCAAGAAGACTCGGCCGAGCCGCGCGCGCTTCGGGCTGAAGGCGAGCACCGTCCCCACCGTCATCAGCGCCATCGCGACTGGCAGCGGCATCAGCCAGAATCCCACGACTTTTTTGAGCCAAAACAGCATCGACGGAACAAAAGCCTTCGGGCGAACGCAGCGCGAGTCTTGGCTGCGCGGTCGCGAGGCGGAATGGACGAGCGTGTGCCTTGACGCGCGCCGTGATTCCACATGGCCTCTCTCTGTTCCCGTTTTGCCCCTTTCCCCCTCTATGAAAAAACTCCTTTGCGGCCTCGCGCTGCTCGCCCTGGTCGCGTCGTGCTCCAAACCTAAGACCGACGCCCTCCAAATCGCGGTCATCCCCAAGGGCACGACCCACGAGTTTTGGAAATCCATCCACGCCGGCGCCGAGAAGGCCGCGCAGGAACTCACGGCGCAGGGCGTCAAAGTGCAGATCATCTGGAAGGGTCCGCTCAAGGAAGATGACCGCGAGCAGCAGATTCAGGTGGTGGAAAATTTTGTCGGCCAACGGGTGAACGGCATCGTCCTCGCGCCCCTCGACAAGCGCGGCCTCGTCGCGCCGGTCGAGGCCGCCGTGCGTGGCAAAATTCCTGTCGTCGTGATCGACTCCGGTCTCGAGTCGCCGGCGCCTTCGAGTTACATTGCGACTGACAACCGCGAGGGCGGTCGCATCGCGGCGCGCCAGCTCGGGAAGCTGCTCGGCGGCAAGGGCGGCGTGATAATGCTGCGCCTCCAAGTCGGCTCCGCAAGCACCGAGGCGCGTGAGGAAGGATTTCTCGAAGTAATGACGAAGGATTTTCCCGACATTAAGCTGCTCTCGACCGACCAGCACGCCGGCGCCACGCGCGACACCGCCAAGGCCGTCAGCGAGAATCTCATCAATCGCTTTGGCAAGCAGGTGAACGGGATTTTCTGCGTCAACGAATCCGCCTCCGCCGGCATGTTGCAGGCGCTGCGTGACGCAGGACTCGCGGCGGGCAAGGTGAAGTTCGTCGGCTTTGATTCCGGCGAAACGCTCAACGCCGCGCTCCTGGCCGGCGACATTCAGGGCTTGGTGGTGCAAAACCCGATGAAGATGGGCTATCTCGGCGTGATGAAAATCGTGGCCATCATTCGCGGGGAAAAGGTGGCGGCGGTGATCGACACCGGCGTGGGTTTCGCGACCAAGGAGAATTTCAACTCGCCCGAAATGGCCGAGATCGTGAAGCCGCCGCTTGATAAATATTTGAAGTGATGACCACCGCGGCCGCCGCCCTGCGGTGATTTGTCATTCTGAGCGCAGCGAAGAATCCACTGGGATGCCCTTTCACGCGGCACATCGCAGCTACTGGGTTTACATCCTCGCGAGCAAGCCGCACGGCACGCTCTATATCGGCGTGACCAATTCGCTCGAACGCCGTGTCGGACAGCATAAGACCGCATCAATCGGAAGCTTCGCTGGTCGTTACGGCGTAAACCACTTGGTTTACTATGAGGAGTTTCGTGATGTTTCAGACGCGATTGCCCGCGAGACGCAACTGAAGGGCTGGTTGCGGGCGAAGAAGATCGCGCTCATCCAAAAAGAAAATCCGCTCTGGAAAGATCTGGCGGAAGGTTGGTATGACGAAGGTGAAACCGAGCGGAGAACACCGCTATGACTTCCCCGGTTGGTCATTCTGAGCGCAGCGAAGAATCCAGCGGGAGATACGCTCCTCTCATCGGCTACGCGTGTCCTATTGGATTCTTCGCTGCGCTCAGAATGACAAACATTGGAGGCAGCCCGTCCAGATGACTGCTCCAACCTCCACCTCCGTGCCCTCCGCCGCCCTGCGGCTGACGGGCATCGCGAAGGCCTTCGGCGCCACGCAGGCGCTGCGCGGGGTCTCGCTGGAGATCCTGCCCGGCGAAGTTCACGCGCTGATCGGTGAGAACGGCGCGGGCAAGAGCACGCTGATGAAGATTCTCAGCGGGGCCCACGCGGCCGACGCAGGCGCGATGGAGTTGGGCGGGCAACCCTATCAGCCGGAAAGTCCGCACGATGCCCGGCTCAAGGGCGTGGCGATGATTTATCAGGAGCTGAATCTCGCGCTGCACCTTTCAGCGCAGGAGAACATCCTGCTCGGGGCCGAGTCCGCCCGCGCCGGCTGGATTGACCGCCGGGCTTCTCGCGAACGTGCCCGCAGCGCCCTCGCGATTCTCGGCCACGAGTCGCTCGATATCGCGAAACCCGCGGGCGCCTTCAGCATCGCCGAGCAGCAGGTGATCGAGATTGCGCGCGCGCTGCTCACCAAGCCGCAGGTGCTGATCATGGATGAGCCCACGAGCAGCCTCACCCAGGCCGACACGGAGAAACTCTTCGCCGCGATCGGCCGCCTGCGGGCGCAGGGCGTGGGCATCATTTACATCAGCCATTTTCTGGAGGAGTGCCGCCGCATCGCCGATCGCTACACGGTGCTGAAGGACGGCGAGACGGTCGGCTCCGGCGAGATGAAGACCGCCTCGCTCGACCACATCGTCACCCTCATGACCGGCCGCGAGGTGAAGGACCTTTACCCGCATACTGTGCACACGCCGGGCGAAGTGGTGCTTGAGGTGAAATCCGCCACCCGTGCGCCGCGCTTGAAACGCGCGAGCCTCCGCCTGCGCGCTGGCGAAATTTTCGGGCTCGCCGGCCTCATCGGCGCCGGCCGCACCGATTTACTCCGCGCAATTTTCGCGCTGGATGAACTCGATGCCGGCGAGGTCTGCGTGGTCGGCGCGCCGGCCGGTCTGGGCTCGCCGCGCGAGCGTTGGGCCCAGGGCGTGGGCTTCCTTAGCGAGAATCGCAAGGAAGAGGGCCTGATGCTGGTGCGGTCGA
>JBDSGI010000097.1:0-4434 GCA_039919035.1 Opitutaceae bacterium | reverse complement strand
GCCCGAAACGTCGTCGCCATCCCGATCACCGTGCCGAGCAAGCCCACGAGTGGCGCCACTTGCGCGATCGCCGCGATCGCGCCGAGCCGGCGCTCCAGCGCGGGCACTTCCACGATGCCCGCCTCCTGCACGTGAAACCGCATCGACTCGGCCGACGCCTCGGCGTGGAGCAGCGCGGCCTTCACCACCGCCGCGACCGGACCGGGGGTTTCTTCGCAGACGGTCAGCGCCTCGACGAGCCGGCGCTTCGCGAGAATGTTTTTAATCCCGTCCACAAACGCCTTCGCGCGGATCTGCCCGCGATGCAGAAAGAGGACGCGTTCGATGCAGAGCACGAGGACGCCCAAAGCGAGCGCGAGGAGCACCCACATCATCGGACCACCGCGGGTCAGGAGCGTTAAATCAAATCCGAACATCGTGAGGGAAGGCTTGGGGTTGCGCCGCGTGCGGCAAACTCGAAAGCGCGGCTCATGGCGTTGTCTTCGCCGGCGGCAGGCCGAGCTGCTGCAGGCGCGTCTGGGCGACGGCCTCGCCGAAGGGCAGGCGTTTGTCGAGCAACAGCTGGTAGGCCGACTTCGCATCCTCGATGCTCCCGCGCTTCTCCAGCAGATCGCCGAGATCGAGCAAGGTGCGCGCGATCCAGTAGGGCCGCTTGGCATCGCGTTCGGTCGGCGACTTATCGTCGACGACCTGCCACCACACGCGCGCGGCTTCCTCAATTTTTCCGCGGCGAGCCAGCAGTGACCCCAGTTTGTAGCCGGCCTCCACCCGCACATCGCGCGGCGCATCCACCCGATCGCGGAGTTGCTCGTAAATCATCTGCGCCGCGTCGCTGTGGCTCGTCGAGGGCGCCACATCGGCGGACGACTGCGCGTTGCGGCAATCGGCGAGCGCGAGAAGCGCGAGCACGACATCGGGTCGCTGCGGGTAGCGATTGACCAAATCCTCGTAGGCGCGCTGGGCCGCGGCAAAATCCCCGCGCTTCCGGTAAATGTCTCCCTGCCGGAGGCGCGCGGCAAACAGCAGTGCCTGATCTGAGCCGACGGCAGCGGGGTTCGTCACCAGCTCCTCGATTCGCCGGTTGGCTTCCTCGAGATTTTCCTCCCGGCCGAGTCGCTCAGAAAGGAGCGCGAGGCGGTAGAGCGCGTAGGGTTTATATTCGCTGTCATCGTAGGCGCGATTATCCGTAAGCTCGATCAGCCGGGCCCGCGCCTCGGCAATCTTGTCCTGCGCTGCGTAGTGCTCGGCTTCGATGAGGTAGGAATTGATCGCCGCATCGAACGCCGGATAGACGGCCCGCAGCCGACCGAGGGTTTCGAGCGCCGCCGGCTCGCGGGCGAGAGCAAACTCCGCCCGGGCTTTCAGCAACATCGTCTCCGATGCGATCTGCGCCTTGAGTTTCGCGTCGATGTCAGATGGCGCGGCCAGCAGATCGCTGGCGAATCGAATCGCTTCCTCCGGCTTCTGGTTATCGAAGGCAAGTCGAGCCTGCAACCAAGCGACGCGGGCGCGCAGCTCCGGCTTCAATTCCGATCCAGCCGCCGGTTCGCGCAGCAGGGCGCTGATGCGGGCAAACGCCTCCCCCACTCCCGCCTCGCCGCGCAGCTGCAGATCCCGCGCGAGGCTCCACTCCGCCCGCCAGCGATGCTCCAGATCGAACGCCGGATCGCGCTCCACTTCATTCAGCACTCTCACGGCGTCGCTCGAGCCCGTGCGGATCTCGGCCAGCACCCGCATATACATCAGGGCGGCGAGCCGCGCGGGGTCGAATTCCGCCGGCCGGTCGCGCAACACCGCGTCGTAGGCGTCCGCCGCGTTCCGGTAGTCGCCGCCACGGAACGACGCCTCCGCCGCGAGCACCCCGAGTTCGGCGCGGCCCGGCGCAAAGCCCCCTGACCCTGGTGTGCTGCCCCCGAGCACCGCGAGGTCCGCACGGGCCTTGCCCGCATAGTCCGCCGCCCGGCGAAACCGATCCTGCTCCCACGCCGACTGGGTCAGGACCCCCAGCGCATGCACCCGCAGTGGCGAAAGAGGAAACTGTTTCAGCAACGCCTCGGCATCTTCCTCGGCCCGCGCGAAATCCTTGCCCGTCAGGGCCAGCTGCGCTCGGTAATAGAGCATGCTTTCCAAATTCGGATGGGGGGGCCGCGCCGCAATCAGGCGATCCAGCTCTTCGCGAAACTGTTTCCGGGCGGGCTCGTCGCTGGACGCTTGGGCCAGCAACTGCAACGCCTGCTGCTGCCGCTCAATCTTCGTGCCCGTTTCCAATAGTTGGACGAGCGCATTCCGGCCCGCGCCCCCCAGCCCGCGGTCGCCGATCATACCCAGAGTGAAACGCAATTCATCAATCACGCCGCGCTCGCGGGCCGGCATTGCGCGGAGGGTGGATTCCAGCGTAGTGACCGCCTCCGCACGTTGTCCGCTCTCCGCCAGCGCCACGGCGAGGGTCCTCGCGGCATCGTAGCCCACCGGGCGGCCGGCGTATTGTTTCGCCGTGTCGCGCATTTGGCGGATCGACGCGTCGCTCGGCCGGTCGAGCAGCCGCAGCCGCACCTGCTCCCCCGCGAGTTGGAAGCGTGCGCGCGTCAGCTCGGTCGCCGCCGCCGCCTGTGCCTTGAGATAGAATTCATTGGCTTTCGTGGTGTCGCGCACCGCCGCGGTGTCCCATAGCGCGCCGGTGAGAAACCAATACCATGCGCGATCCGTGGCGGAAATTTCATCCCCCTTGATCGCGTCCCATTGCGCCTGCGCGTCGCCACGCCGCCGGGCCTGAAATGCCGCCAGCCCCGTGCGTAGCCGCCACGCCGCGTCGTGCGGCTCAGGCATCGCCTGCAACACCCTCTCCGCCTCCTCGCCCCGCCCCGCATCGAGCAGCGCGGTCGCCAGCGCGAGATTCATCTCCGCGCGATCGACGCCGGGCGCGTCAACGAGCTGCCGATAAAAATCCGCCGCCACCGACGGCATCCCGAGATCGTGCGCGCGTCGCGCCGACTCCTGCCACATGATCTCGCGGCCCGAGACGACGGGGGTGATTTTCCCCGCGAGCGGCGCCGGCAGCGTCACGGTCAGTGGCGGCTGCGCGCAGAGCCCCGGCACCGTCCCGCCGAGCAGGGCGGCCACCGGCATCAGCCATCGTTGCCAAGGTCGCGTCACCAAGCCCGCAACTTGCGCGGCCGGCTGGAAACAATCAACCGCGTTGTAAATAGTTCCGCCTCGCGCGGCCGGCCCTTCGCCGCACACTCGCGGGCGAATCCAGTTTCGACCCAACCCATCACCACCATGTCTCCCGTCCTGATCACGCTCGGTGTCCTGCTCCTGATTGTCGTCGTCCTCGTTTTCTGGGTCGTCGGCATCTACAACACGCTCGTCGCACTTCGCAACCGGTTTAAAAACGCGTTCGCCCAAATCGATGTGCAGCTCAAGCGCCGCTACGACCTCATTCCAAATCTCGTCGAGGTCGCCAAGGGCTACATGAAGCACGAGAGCAGCACGCTCGAAGCCGTCATCAAGGCGCGCAACATTGCCTTCGCCGCCTCGCAGGGCGCCGCCGCCAATCCCGCCGACGCCAACGCCATGAAGGGCCTCCTCTCCGCCGAGGCCGGCCTCGGTGGCGCACTCTCGCGGCTCATGGTCGTCTCCGAACAATACCCCGACCTGAAGGCCAACCAAAACATGATGCAGCTCACCGAGGAGCTGACCTCGACGGAAAATAAAGTCTCCTTCGCCCGACAGGCCTACAACGACGTCGTCATGACCTACAACACGGCGCGCGAGACATTCCCCGCCGTGATCTTCGCCGGCATGTTCGGCTTCCTCCCCGCCGAGCTCTTCAAGATCGACGACCCGACGGAGCGGAACGCGCCGAAGGTGAGCTTTACCTAAAAGCGAAACACCCCCGATGAATCGCCAACTCCGCGCCTCAAGCGGCACGGACGCGAAAACCAAAACGCGACGAGCGTTCTGGGGTCCGCTTTTCATTTTGGTGTTCGGCGCAGCCATGGTAGGTCGCGCAGTTACCTACCATGGCCCTCTAACTGACATTTTGTATAACGGAAAAAACAACGCGGCGCCCATGACCGGTTGGCTGATGCTGATCGCAGGAACGTTATTGATATCTGCGGGCGCACTGGCGCTGTTTTCAGGAAAGATTCGAGGTTAGTCTCCGGCGGGCCTCACATTCATGACCCTACGCGAACAGTGAATCGGTCAGCGCTTCCCGCCTTTTTTCCATTTAATTTTTTAGTAGTCCGGAAACTTTTTTCTGATGGATTTCTTCGAAGCCCAGGCCCGCGCCAAGCAGCGCACCTCGCGCCTCGTCTGGCTGTTCGGGCTGGCCGTTGCCGGCACGATTGCGGCAGCGTATGTCGCGGCGGTTCTGATTCTGCATTACTTCGACGGCGGCAATGCCTCGGCCCGCGCGCGTTTTGGCGATTA
>JBDSGI010000096.1:0-5140 GCA_039919035.1 Opitutaceae bacterium | reverse complement strand
GTCGCTCGAAACATCGTTAACTGGCGACACATCTTCGAACAAAACTGGTCACAGCTGGGGTTCGGTCCGATGAAAATTGAAGTCCACGGCGATCAGCAGGTGATCGAAGTCGAAGTTCGCCTTCCGGGCATCGCCCCGGGCGCCGTGCGGGTCGAACTCTACGCGGATGCCCGCAACGGCAGCGAAACCGTCCGGCAGGAAATGACGCGACTGCGCGATTTGCCGGGCGCGCCGGGCGGCTTTTACAGCGCGACCGTTTCGGCCTCGCGACCGGCGGGCGATTTCACCGCGCGTGTGTTTCCGCGCTTTGACGGGGTCTCGGTGCCGTTGGAAGCCGGACAAATCCTGTGGCAAAAGTGAACGGCCAATGTCCCCGGTGAATTTATGAAGAAGATAACGACTCGTCAGCTCGGCATGATCGGTTTGGGTCGCATGGGCGGCGCGATGGTGCGTCGCCTGATCAAGGACGGTCACCGCTGCGTGGTCTTCGACCAGTCGCCCAAAGCGGTCAAGGCGTTGACGAAATTCAAAGCCGTGGGCGCCGCCTCGCTCGCCGAGCTGGTGAAAAAACTGAAGCAACCGCGCGCGATCTGGTTGATGGTGCCCGCCGCCGCCGTTGACGCGGCGATTGGGGACTTGCTGCCGCTGCTCGATCGCGGCGACATCCTGCTCGATGGCGGCAATTCCTACTACGTCGACGACATCCGTCGCGCGAAGGAACTCGCGGAAGCAGGAATTCACTACGTCGACGTCGGCACGAGCGGCGGCGTCTGGGGCGAGGAGCGTGGCTATTGCCAGATGATCGGCGGGGGGAGCCGGCGATTGTGAAGCACCTCGAGCCCATATTCGCGACGTTGGCGCCGGGGCGCGGCGACATTCCGCGAACGCCAGGTCGCGCGAAGTCCGCGAGCACGGCGGAGCAAGGCTACCTCCATTGTGGGCCGAATGGCGCCGGACATTTCGTCAAGATGGTCCATAACGGAATCGAATACGGCTTGATGGCCGCCTATGCCGAGGGCCTCGCCGTGCTGCGCGCCGCCGATGTCGGCCGCCAGACGACCAAAGTTAACGCCGAGACGACACCGTTACGGCATCCCGCAAACTATCAATTCGATCTTCCGCTCGGCGACATCGCGGAAGTCTGGCGCCGCGGCAGCGTGATTGCGTCGTGGTTGCTCGACTTGACCGCGAACGCTCTCGCGCGCGATCCGAAACTCTCCCAATTCGACGGCCGGGTCTCCGATTCGGGTGAAGGCCGCTGGACCGTGAAGGCGGCCATCGACGAAGGCGTGCCGGTGCCGGTGCTGAGCGCGGCGCTTTACGCCCGGTTCAGTTCGCGGGGACAGGCCGATTATCAGGACAAAATTCTTTCAGCGCTGCGCTTCCAATTCGGCGGGCACACCGAGGAACCCATTCACTGAGGAAACCGCCATGCACGTCGGCATCGCAGCGGATCACGGAGGCTTTGGCCTGAAGCACGAAATCGCGGTCCAGCTCCGCGAAGCCGGGCACGACGTGACGGATTTCGGCGCGCATCAGCTGCGACCCAATGACGACTATCCCGACTATGTGATTCCTCTCGCGGAGGCCGTGGCGGCCGGGAAGGTGGATCGTGGCGTCGCCATCTGCGGCAGCGGCGTCGGTGCGACCATCTGCGCCAACAAAATCCCCGGGGTTCGCGCCTGCGTGATTCACGATCATTTCTCGGCGCGGCAGGGGGTGGAGGACGATCACATGAATGTGCTCTGCCTCGGCGGCAGGACCGAAGGTCCTTCCGTGGCCTGGGGTCTCGTGCAGACTTTTTTGGCCACCGAGTTCAGTCAGGCGTCGCGTCATCTCCGACGTGTGGGCAAGGTGGCCGCACTCGATCACGTCGAGCAGGGCGGCCCACCCTTGGTCCGCCGATCCGAATTAGACACCCTTCCATCGCCACCATGAATCCAACCGACCAACTTGATCCGACCATTTTCATCATTTTCGGCGGCGCCGGCGATCTGACCTGGCGCAAGCTGGTGCCGGCGCTGTTCGATCTTTCGCAGGATCGGAGTTTGCCGGAAAAATTTGCGATCATCGCAGTCGATCGGATCAAGCTCGGGGACGCGGCGTTGAGGCATCGGTTGCATGACGGCGCGGCGCAATTCTCCCGTTTTGGGAAGCCCAAGGCGACCGTTTGGAACAAGTTTGCGCCGCACATCCGTTATCAGCAGGGCGATTTCAAGAAGCCGGCGACCTACGCGGCGCTCGGGAGCCTTTGCGCGAAGCTGGAAAAACAATGGGGCACGAAAGCGCACCGCATTTATTACATGGCCACACCGCCCAGCATGTTTGGCGAGATCCCGAAATATCTCGGCAAGGCCGGCCTCGCGCGGGATCGCGAATGGGCGCGCATCGTGATCGAGAAACCGATCGGCTACGATCTGGATTCGGCGCGGGCCTTGAATGCCGTGCTCGCGGCCAGTTTCGACGAATCTCAGATTTTCCGCATCGACCATTATCTCGGCAAGGAAACCGTGCAGAACATCCTGGCGTTTCGTTTTGCCAATCCGTTGTTCGAACCGATCTGGAACCGGCGTTACGTGGAGCATGTGACGATCACGGTGGCCGAGGCGGTCGGCGTCGAGCATCGCGGCGGTTACTATGATCATGCCGGGGCGCTGCGTGACATGGTGCAGAATCACTTGATGCAGGTGCTCTGTCTCGTGGCGATGGAGCCGATGGTGTCTTTCGAAGCCGACGAGATTCGGAACAAGAAGGTGGATGTCCTCCATGCCGTGCGTCCCATCCACCACGACCAGGTGCGCGAACAGGCCGTGCGGGGCCAATATGGCCCGGGTCGTTTCGCAGGGAAAAAAGCGGCGGGCTACCGCGAGGAGGATGGCGTGGCCGCCGATTCTTCAACCGAAACGTTTGCCGCCCTAAAGCTGCAAATCGACAACTGGCGCTGGCAGGGCGTGCCGTTTTATCTGCGCACCGGCAAACGGCTGCCGCGGCAGGTGTCCGAAGTCGTGATCCAATTTCGGGCGGTGCCGCATCAGTCGTTCCCGCCCGATGCATCGCTCGGCTGGCAGCCTTCGCGGCTGGTGCTGTCGATTCAACCGTTCGAAGGCATTGTGCTGGGCTTTCAGGCGAAATACCCGGGAGCGAAAATGCAACTGCGGCCGGTGGACATGCGGTTCGGCTATCGCGATAGCTTCGCCGCGCCGTCACCGGATGCCTACGAAACCCTGTTGTGGGACGTGATGAAGAACGACGCCACGTTGTTCATGCGGGCGGACCAGATCGAAGCGGCGTGGCGGTTGCTGACGCCCGTGCTTGAGGTGTGGACGGCCACGCCGCCGAGCGATTTCCCCAACTACGCCGCCGGCACTTGGGGGCCCGAGGCCACACAGGACCTGCTGGAACCCGGCCATCATTGGCCCGTGCCGATCGAATTGCAGAAACCGGGGGGCGGCGGACGGCGGGTGTCGCCCAAACAAATCCGATGAAAAAAAGGCCGGACGTGATCAAGACCTTGTTGGTCGATATCGGCGGCGTGTTGCTGACGAACGGCTGGGACCATCACTCCCGCCAGGCGGCGGCCAAGACGTTTCACCTCGATGGGGAGGAAATGGAGGGTCGGCACCGCATGAATTTCGATACGTTCGAGGTGGGCAAGCTCACGCTGGAAGAATATCTCGACCGCGTCGTTTTTGATCGGCCACGAAAATTCACGCGGGCGCAGTTTCGTCGCTTCATGTTCGCGCAGTCGCAGCCGTTTCCCGAAATGCTTGGACTGGTTCGCGGACTCAAAGCCCGATATGGACTCAAGGTCATCGTGGTGAGCAACGAAGGCCGGGAACTCAACGTGCATCGAATTAAAACCTTCAAACTCGCCGGGTTTGTGGACGCATTTGTTTCCTCCTGCTTCGTCCATTTGCGCAAGCCCGACGCGGATATTTTCCGGCTCGCGCTGGATATCGCGCAAACGCCGGTGGAGCAGATTGTCTATCTCGAAAACACCGCGATGTTCATCCAAGTCGCCGAAGATTTGGGGATTCGTGGCCTTTCGCACACGGATTACCAATCCACTCGCGCCAAACTGGCCGCGCTTGGATTGGAGTGCGCGGACTGTGGGAAGGAACATTCGTGAAATCTGCCAAACCCGGCGTCGTGACCATGAAAACGAAAAGAATGATCCCGTGAAAACGAGAACACCAAAGTCGAAGCCTTCAATCGTGCTGACGATTGGCCATTCCACGCGCCCGCTTGAGGAATTCATCGGCCTGCTTAAAAATCACGGTGTCACTTGCGTCGCGGATGTGCGCACAGTGCCGCGCTCCCGGCATAACCCGCAGTTCAATAAAGATTCATTGCCCGGAGAATTAAAGCAGGCCGGCTTGGGCTATGTTCACCTGCCAGGCCTTGGCGGCCTGCGCCATGCAAAGCTGGATTCTCTAAACATGGGTTGGCGAAACGCCTCCTTTCGCGCCTATGCGGATTACATGCAAACGCCGGAGTTTTGGACGGCGCTGGACGAGTTGATTCAATTGGCGAAGCAGGATCGGATTGCCCTGATGTGCGCGGAGGCGGTGCCGTGGCGCTGTCATCGCTCGCTGATCGCGGATGCGTTGTTGGTTCGCGGAATCAAGACTGAGGACATCATGAGCGCGACTCGCCGTCAGGTTCACGTCCTCACCTCCTTTGCCAAAGTCCGTGGCAACCGGATCGTTTACCCGGCCGAAACTTCACCGAGCGCTCCAACGAAATCATTGAGGAAGAGTTCTCCGCAACCATCCACCAAAACCATCCGGGGTAAAAAACGGAAAAAACTGGCGCCATGACTCACGAGATTACATCCCTCGATTTCCCGGTTTGGTTGCGTCTCAACCACTATGTCAACTTCTTGTTCCTTACCTTGCTAATTCGGAGTGGGATTCAAATCCTGTCCGATCATCCTCGATTATATTGGAACAAACACTGCACGCCGGGCAGTGAGTGGATTAAATTCACGCGAAAGGTCATGCCCAAAGACCGGCTTTGGACTTCAATGGACGAAGCGGTGGACGTGTCACCGCTGATCGCATTGCCCGGCGGACGGCATAGTCTGGGCATCGGTCGTCACTGGCATTTCTTCGCGGTGACCTTCTGGGTGCTCAATGGG
>JBDSGI010000095.1:0-5654 GCA_039919035.1 Opitutaceae bacterium | reverse complement strand
TTTTTTCGGTGGCGGCACTCATGATCACCGCCGCGATCGTCGCCGCGCCTTCCGCTCGTTCGGCCACCGCCGGCCCCGCCAAAGTCCGCTACAACGATCAAATCCAACCGATTCTCGCGGAGAACTGTTTCGCCTGCCACGGGCCGGATTCGGCGTCGCGCAAGGCGAAGCTCCGGCTCGATCACTTCGAGTTCGCCACGGCCAAACGCGACGATCTGCCCGCGATCACGCCGGGCCAGCCGGAGGCGAGTGCGTTGGTCGAGCGAATCCTGTCCACCGATCCGGAGGATCGGATGCCGCCGGCGGATTCGCACAAGACGCTCACGCCGGCGGAAATCACCCTGCTGAAACGCTGGGTCGTCGAGGGCGCCGAATATCAGCCGCATTGGTCGCTGCTCGCGCCGGTGCGCCCGGCGATGCCGAAAATCGAGCAGAAGAGGTTTAAGAGTGATAATCCCATCGACGCGTTCGTGCTCGCGCGGCTGGCGCGGGAAAAGCTTTCGCCGAGTGCGCCCGAGTCTCCCGCGCGGCTGCTGCGGCGCGTGACTTTCGACCTCACCGGGTTGCCGCCGACGCCGGAAGAGCTCGCCGCTTTTTTGCGCGCCCCGTCGCCCGCCGCCTACGCGCGGGCAGTGGATCGGCTGCTCGCGAGCGATGCCTGCGCCGAGCAGTTTGCGCGGCACTGGCTCGACGCCGTGCGTTACGCCGACACCCACGGTATCCACATCGACAACTACCGCTCGATTTGGCCGTATCGCGACTGGGTCGTGAACGCGTTTCGGCAGAACATGCCGTTCGATCAGTTTACCATCGAACAGATGGCGGGCGATCTCCTGCCGGATGCGACGCTCGATCAAAAAGTGGCCTCCGGTTTCAATCGCTGCCTCGCCACCACGAGCGAGGGCGGTGCCATCGCCGCGGAATACGAGGCAATCTACGCGAAGGATCGGGCTGAGACGATGTCCACGGTCTGGCTCGGCCTCACGACCGGTTGCGCCGCGTGCCACGACCACAAGTTCGACCCAATCACGCAGAAAGATTTTTATTCGCTGACGGCGTTCTTCCGCAACAACACCATGCCCGCGATGGACGGCAATGTGTCGGACACGCCGCCGAGCTTGTTCGTCCCGGCCGCCGCCGACCGCGCGCGCTGGAGTGCCCTGCAAACTGAAATCGCGCAGGCTCGCTCCGCGGTGGATGCCCGTGCGAAAGCCGCCGATGAAGACTTCGCCGCGTGGCTCGCCTCCGCCCAATCCCTCGTCTCGCCGCCTGGTGATCGAAGGGTGAAGATGCGGCTGGCGCTCAACGAAGCCAGCGGCCCAATCGGCATTCCCGGCGCACCCGCGACGACGGAGCCCGACCGAATCGAGGGCCTCTACGGCCCCGCGCCGCGCCTCAACGATCTCGATCTCGTGCTCGGGCCGAGCGTGCCATTTCTGCGCGAGGGCGCGGAGAGCTTCGGTCTGCTCGTGCGCGTGGAGAACAAGCCGACCGGCACGCTGCTCTCGTGTCTCGATGAGAACGCGAAAGAGGCCGGCTGGGAACTCTTCCTGGAAAACGGCAAGGTCGGGCTCCTCGTTACGGACGGGAAGGGGACCATCAATGCGCGCGGCGTGGCCGCGGCTGCGCTCGAACCCGGCAAATGGCACCACGTGCTCCTGAGTTTCGACGCGGCTTCGATGCGCAGCCGCACAATCGAAGTGTTTCTCGACGGGAAGTCCGTCGCCAATTCCACGGTGTCGGCTCACTTGCCCAAGGACATTGTTCCGACGTCGCCGCTGCGCCTCGGTTCACGGCAAGCGACGACGGGCGGCGCGGCCGCGCTGTTGAAAGACGGCGACGTGTGGGTGCAGGACGTGCGCCACTACAGCCGCGGCTTCGTGGCGGGCGATGCGAAGACGCTGGCCGACGTGATCGAAGTCCACGCCGCGTTCGTTGCCGATCCGGAAAAACGGACGGCGGCCCAGAAAAAAATCCTGCGCGCCCACTATCTCGCGGCCATCGATGAGTCGGCCCTGAAACTCGCGGCGGACCTAGAGCGCCTGCTCGGTGACGACGACCTCATCCGCAAGCGCGGCGGCATTTCGCTCGTGATGGAGGAGAAAAAGGACGCCCAGCCCTTTGCGCACGTTCTGACGCGCGGCGAGTATTCGCAGTTGGGGGAAAAAGTTTCCGCCACGACGCCCGCCGTGCTCCCGCCGCTGCCCGCCGAGGGACCGCGCAACCGGCTCACACTCGCGCGCTGGCTCGTCGATGCCAAAAATCCGCTTGCCGCGCGCGTCACAGTGAATCGCGTGTGGCAAAATATTTTTGGCACCGGGCTCGTGGAATCCGCGGGCGATTTCGGCGTTACCGGCAGCCGCCCCTCGCATCCCGAGCTACTCGACTGGCTCGCGGTGGAATTTCGCGAGACCGGCTGGGACTACCGCCGGCTGGTGAAACTCATGGTGACGAGCGCGACCTACCGCCAGTCGGCCGCGGTCACGCCCGCGCTCCTCGAACACGATCCGGCCAACCGCCTGCTCGCGCGGGGCCCGCGCTACCGGCTTGATGCGGAGCAACTCCGCGATCAGGCGCTCGCGGCGTCGGGCCTCCTCGTCACCAAACTCGGTGGGCGGCCGGTCCGGCCTTACCAGCCTGAAGGAATCTGGGAAGATGTGGCGATGAAGGAATCCACCACGCGCTACTACCGCACTGACACGGGCGAGAATCTCTACCGCCGTTCGCTCTACACGCTGTGGAAACGCACCGCGCCGGCCCCGGCGATGGACATCCTGAACGCCCCGAGCCGCGAAGTTTCCTGCGTGCGCCGCGATCGCACCAACACCCCGCTCCAAGCTCTCGTCACGCTCAACGATCCGCTCTTCGTCGAGGCGTCGCGCCAGCTCGCCGGCCGGGCGCTGCACGAGGGCACGAAATTCGACGCGCGGCTCGACGCCGTGTCGCTCCGCCTCCTCGGCCGCACGTTTACTAAGCCCGAACGCGTCGTCGTCCGCCGCACGCTTGATAACGCGCTCGCCACTTACGAACGCGATCCGGCCGCCGCGAAAACTTTCCTCAGCGTCGGCGAATCTCCGTTGGACGCCACCCTGCCCGCCCCCGAACTTGCCGCCTGGACGCTCGTCGCAAGCCAGGTGATGAATCTCGATGAATCGCTGACGAAGTAACCGCCATGCACTCTCTCCCGCCCGACTGGAAAAACACCTTCGACGCCTACAATGCCGCGCTCACGCGCCGGCAGTTCTTCCGCAAGACCGGCACGGGCCTGGGTGTCGCCGCGCTCGCGTCTTTGCTTGGCGATCGCATGCACGCCGCGAACGCCGCGGCCTCCTCCTCGGCCGCCGCCACGCTCAACACCGCGATGACCGAGCCGTGGAAAATCGCGCCGAAGGCCAAGCGCGCGATCTACATTTCCCTCATCGGAGCGCCCTCGCAGCTCGATCTCTTTGACCACAAGCCGGCGTTGCAGGCGCGCTTCAAGGAAGATCTCAAGGATTGGCTGGCGGGGCAGGGCGAACGCCTTACCGGCATGACCGCGAAGCAGGCGCAATTTCCGCTCGCGCCGACGACCTTCAAGTTCGCGCAGCACGGTCCGAGCGGCATGTGGATCAGCGAGCTGCTCCCCAACATCGCGAAGATGGCTGACGATCTCTGCTTCATCCGTTCGATGAAGACGGACGCCATCAACCACGAGCCCGCGAATCAACTCATCTACACGGGTTCGATGCAAAACGGCAAAGCATCGATGGGCTCGTGGCTTTCCTACGGCCTCGGCACGCTCAATCAGGATTTGCCCTCGTTCGTCGTGCTGCATGCGAAGCACACGAGCCCGTTTTCCAATGTGCAGGCGATCTCCGCGCGCCTGTGGGGCAGCGGCTTTCTCCCGGGTAAATACGCCGGCGTGTCGTTCCGGCCGCAGGGCGACCCAGTGCTCTACCTCAACGATGCGCCCGGGATCCCGCGCGAACTTCGCCGCACGATGCTCGACGGTCTCGGCGAACTCAACCGGCGCAGTTACGAGCAAATCGGCGACCCGGAAATCCAGACGCGCACGCAGCAATACGAGATGGCGTTCCGCATGCAGACGAGTGTGCCGGAACTCGCGGATCTCACGCAGGAATCGCCCGCGACCTACGAACTCTACGGCGAAGAGGCGCGCACGCGCGGGTCCTTTGCCAGCTCGGCGCTGATGGCCCGACGGCTCGTCGAGCGCGGCGTGCGCTTCGTGCAGATTTTCCACCGCGGCTGGGACACTCACGGCAGCCTGCCGCGCGATCTCACCTCGCAATGCAAAGACGTCGACCGCGCCTGCTACGGCCTCGTGCAGGATTTGAAACAGCGCGGGATGCTCGAAGACACTCTGGTGATCTGGGGCGGTGAGTTTGGCCGCACGGTTTACTGTCAGGGCACGCTCACCGAGACGAACTACGGTCGCGATCACCACCCGCGCTGCTTCACGATCTGGATGGCCGGCGGCGGCGTGAAGCGCGGTGCCGTCCACGGTGAAACCGACGAGATGTCCTACAACATCGTGAAAGACCCTGTGCATGTGCGCGACCTCCACGCGACGATCCTGCACCTGCTCGGCATCGATCACGAGCGGCTCAGCTTCAAATTCCAAGGCCTCGATCAGAAGCTCACCGGCGTCGTGCCGGCGCAGGTGGTGAATGCCGTCCTCGCTTAAAGGCGAATCGTTTTCGTTCAGAGCGCGCGCCTTTTGATGGGGGCGCGCTCGATTGCAGCGCCTGATTCTGCCACACCGGACGGTTCGCCCGCGCCTGTAGAATCGCGAGCACGACCTCGGGTCGCGTTGGGGTTCAGCGTCCGGCGGAAGCCTTGGCGTATTCCGCCTGCGCCCGCGGCATGATTTCGCGCAGATGGGCGATGCGCGTCTCGCCCGATGGGTGGGTCGAAGCGAACTCGGGCGGTTGGCCCCCACCACTCGCCTTTTGCATCCGCTCCCAAAACGAAATTGCGGCCTCCGGGTTGTAACCGGCGCGCGCCATGTAGAGGACACCCATCTCGTCCGCTTCCGTCTCGTGTTGGCGACTGAAAGGCAACAGGACGCCAAATTGGGCCCCGGCGCCGAGCGCCGCGAGGATCATATGGCGCTGATTCCGATCCATGTCGGAAAATGAAAATTGCGCGCCGGTCATGACGGTTTGAGCGATTGTCGTCCGCAGCAGCCGCTGTGATCCGTGCCGCGCCACGGCGTGCGCCATTTCGTGCCCCATCACCGCAGCGAGCCCCGCCTCGTCTTGGGCCACCGGTAGGATGCCCGTGTAGACGGCGATTTTTCCACCGGGCAGGCAGAACGCATTGACCTGAGGGCTGCGAATCAACGAAACCTGCCACTCGAAGCCTTCACCCGCCTTGCCCACCGCTTGGGCGAGCCGCCGCGCGACCTTGCCCACACGTTCAGCTTCGGGACCACTCGACACCACCGCGTTTTGCGCCAGCACCTCCCGGTAACTTTGCAGCCCGAGCGCCTGTTCCTGCGCAGGCGACATTGCGACGCGAACACTTCGGCCAGTCTCGGGGTTCGTCACCTTGTCGGCGCCAAAATATTGAAAGACCGCGAATCCGACCGCGATCAGCAGGGGAAAAATGGCGAGCGTGCGACGTTTCATCACTGAAGATTGTAACTTCGATTC
>JBDSGI010000094.1:0-5365 GCA_039919035.1 Opitutaceae bacterium | reverse complement strand
TGTATTGATCGACATGGTTGGTCGAGAGCGTGAAACCGAAGCGCTTGTTCACGGGCACGACGGCGGAGAAATTGTAGCCGGGGGTCACCTTGCGCGTCTCGCGGTTGAGCGGGCCGGGCGTCTTGTTGAAGTGCCGGTCGCCATCCTTGAGCGTGAGAAACACGCTGCCCGAGTAGATCGGGCGCGAGCGCTCGAAGGCGGAGCGCGGCACCATGTTGACCGAGCCCGCGAGCGAGGAACCGGTCGCTTCCGGCGTCGGCGAGTGATGCACCTCGATGCGCGAGATGCTGTTCACCGTAAACTGATCGAGGTTGGTGACACGCCCCGTGCCATTGCTCGCCGCGCTCGCCAGATCGAAGCCGCCGACGGTGATCGGGACGTTGGCCGAGGGCACGCCGTTCATGGAGATCGTGCGCGCCTCGCCGGCGCTGTAGTCGAGCGTGATGCCGGGGAGAAATTTCAACACCTCGCCCGGCGTGCCATCGACGACGGTGCCGAACTCATCCGCCGCGACGACGTTGATGATCGAGCGCGCGAACCGCTGCTCGTTGATCGCGATGGCGGCGCCGTCCATCTCCTTCGAGGTGGCGACGACGAATTTATCCAGTTTCACCGCCTCGCCGGCCGCCGGTGCGCGACCGCTTGGGCCGGTGGCGAGTGTGATGTTGTGCTGGGCAATTTGGCCGGGCACGACGGCGACGGCGTCGGTCTGCGGGAGCAAGCCGGTGAAGAAAACACGGACGCGGGCGGAGCCCGCCGGGACGTTGGTGAGACGGTATTGCCCGCTCTCATCGGTAAACGTCTCGAGGCGGGTCCCCTCAATGGTCAGCCGAGCGCGCTCCAAATATTCGCCACGTCCGCTGTCGAAGACGCGGCCTTCAATGGTGCCGGTGGCGGAGTTTTGGCCATGGGCGACGAGGGTAAACGCCAGCGCGCAGCCGGCGGCGAGGCACAGTCGAACGAGCGAGGGCAGCAGGGATCGGTTCATGGGATGCGGGGATTCAGAATTTCGCGCGCAGGGTGGCGGCGGAGGGTTTTAACTATCAGGCGGGGAAGGTTTACAGGCTAACTGGAACAGCGGCGAATGGAGAAAGCTAAATCGAGTTAGCGCAAGTAGGAATATTTCATCATCAGTCTACTTGCTGGAGCGGAAAACCCCTGTTCCACGGGAAGTCCAGAAGGGGCCCGCCTTATTCCACCGCGACAAACACCGCCGAGACCGGCGCGGGCACGGCAAGCGATTGCCCCGTCGGTTTCAATCGGCCGGTTTTTTGGTCGATGGCAAACACGACGACCGTGCCCGAATCCTGATTTTCGGCGAGCAGCCACTGGCCCGTCGGATCGAGGGCGAAGTGCCGCGGCGTCTTCCCCTGCGTCGATTGATTCTCGACGTGAGTCAGCTTCCCAGTCGTCGCATCCACCGCGTAAACCACGATCGAGTTGTGGCCGCGGTTGGATCCGAAGAGGAACTTTCCGCCGGGATGAACGGCTAGCTCGGCCGTGCTGTAGCCGGGTTGCAGCGTTTCGCCCGGCGGGAGGGTGGAGAGTTTTTGCTGGTCGCTGAGGATGCCGCGCGCCGGGTCGAAGGCGAAGACCGACATCGTGCAAAGCAGCTCGTTGATCACGTAGAGAAAATTCCCGTTGGGATGAAACGCCAGATGGCGCGGGCCCGAACCGGGCGGCATTTTTGCATATGCCGCCTCATTGGGGCGAAGTCCGGCGCGCGCGGCGTCCAGCCGGTAGGCCATCACCAAATCAATGCCAAGGTCGGCGGCAAACACGAGGCGCTGATCAGGCGACAGAGCGATGGCGTGGGCGTGAGGTTCCTTCTGGCGAGCCGGGTTCACACTGGAGCCGGCGTGCTGCACCACGGTGCCGGGCTCACCGAGTCGGCCGTCGGGCCGCAGCACCACGGCGGCGACGCTGCCGCCGGAATAATTGGCCACCACGACACATTTGCCCGCCCGATCCACCACCAGATGACAGGGGCCCGGGCCGCCGTTGCTTTGCTCATTGAGGAGCTTGAGCGCCCCACCCTTCGCCGTGATGGCGTAGGCGGCGAGGCCGCGTCCCGGCCGCTTCGCTGGGTCGCTGCTTTCGTCGATGGCGTAGAGAATTTTCCCGTTCGGATGGACCGCCAGAAACGAAGGATCGCGGCACTCGACGGCGAGTTCGGCGGCGGAGAGTTGGCCAGTGGCGCCGTCGAGACGGGCGCGGTAGATCCCCTTACTGCCGGTCTTGGCATTGGTGTAGGTGCCGAAGAAAACGAAAAACTCTTCCTGAGCGGCGGGGAGCGAAGCAGCCATCGCGGAAAGTATGAACGATAAACCGGCCGCGCGGAGGATTTTTTTCATCACGCGAGGCAAGGCGTTTCGATGGCACAGCTCAAGCCGCACGAATACTTTTCTTCCTCGGCATGGCCTTTGCCGTCCTCTCCACTATCGTCCATTAAGCCCATGATTTCATCCCGTTCTGTTTTGGACTGGCGCCTCAACCCGCGATGCCTGGTCCTCGTGGCCATTTTGACCTGTGCGCTGGGCGGCACGACCGTTCACGCGGCCGAGCCGAAAAAGGCCAAGGCGAAGGCCAAGGCCACCGCCGTCTCGCCGTCATCCGAGTTTGGCCCATGGGTTGAGCCGGGGTTTCCCTTTTTCTCGTCGGTGCTCGACGCCCGCAAAGCGGGCGCGAACCTGCCGGCCGACAATCTCGCACCGCGCGGCCTCATCTTGAATCTCGGCCATGATTGCTGGGCTGATTTTGATCCGGACCTGCTGCGCGTCGTGGCGATCTGGCAGGGCAAGGGCGTGGCGCCCAAGGCGCTCGCCCCCGGCTCGTATCCTGACATCGCCCGCAAAACCCCGGGTGGCCAGGAAGCGCTGCCGACGCCCGAGGGCACGGTCTGGCTCGCCACCGGTATTTATCCCGGCTGGCAAATCGCCGCCGAGTTCTCCCTCGCCGATCCGCGTTCGCCCGCGCCCAGCCCCGAAGAAGTCGGCCGCGGCCCGCTCCCGGAAACGATGGGGCGCTTCGAAGCCGTGCGGCTCACCAGTGAGGGCGCGGTGCTCGAATACACCGTCGCGGGTGTCGCCGTGCGGGAATGGCTCACTGCGCTCGTCACCGACGCGGGCCCGGAAATCTCGCGCCATTTCTCGATCGGTGCTGCGGCGCGCGATCTCACCTTGGTGCTAGGGAGCGTCGTGCCCGGCACCGCCTTGGCGACCACCGCCGGCACTTTGGCTGAAACGAACTCCGTCTGGACCGTGCGCGTGCCCGCCCACAGTGCGCCACTCACGCTCACTGTAGCGATTGCGCCGCGCGCCACAAACGCTCCCCCGCTTCGCGCCGTGGCGCGCGCTTTTCCCTCCACGCCGCCTGCCCGGCGCTGGCCGCAGGAAGTCACGACCAGCATCAAACCCTCCGCCGCCAAGGACGCCTACGTCGTCGATCACATCGACCTGCCGGCGAAGAATCCATGGCGTCGCGCCTTGCGGGCGGGCGACATCCAGTTTCTCAAGGACGGCACCGGCGTCCTCGTCACCCTCGATGGCGATGTCTGGCTCGCCCGCGGACTCGGCGAGCCGGCCGGCCCGGTGCGCTGGTCGCGTTTCGCGTCCGGCCTGCACGAGCCGATGACCGTGGCGATTCGCAACGATGAGATTTTCGCCTTCGACAAAAACGGGATCTGGCGCCTCCGCGACACCGACGGCAACGGCGAGGCCGACGTCCACGAACTGTTCTCCAACGCCTTCGCGCAGACGGCAGACTACCGCGAATTTCCCACCACGCTGCGACTCGCGCCGGAGGGTGAATTCGTCATCGCCAAGGGCGGCCAGCAGGCCACCACGCTCGGGAAGCACAATGGCAGCGTGCTGCGCATCTCGGCGGATGGCCGGCGCTCCACGGTGCTCGGCTACGGGTTTCGCCAGCCCGCACTCGGCGTGAATATCCGCACCGGACTTGTGACCTCCAGCGATCAGCAGGGGCATTATGTTCCGTCCACGCCGCTGCACATCGTGAAGGACCGCCAGTTCTATGGGTTCCTCGCGCCTTTTCAGGAAAAGGAAAAATATCCCGCGCCCGTCGCCGAACCGCTCACGTGGATTCCGCACCCGGTGAACACGTCCGCGCTCTCGCAGGTCTGGCTGTTCGACGCCAAGATGGGCCCGCTCAACGACGCGCTCGTCCACATCGGTTTCAACCAGCCCGAGCTCTTTCGCGTGCTGCTCAACGAACGCGGTTCGCGTCTCCAAGCCTCCGTCGTGAGCATCACCAAGGCTTTCGACTTCACGCCGCTGAACGGTGCGATCAACCCCGCCGACGGCCAGCTCTACATCGCCGGGTTTCAGGTCATCGGCTGGGGCAACGTCCTGGACACCGGCTCGGGCCTGGCGCGCGTGCGCTACACCGGCGCCCCCGTCACGCTCCCCCGCGAGATCGTCCCGATGCAAAACGGCGTGCTCCTGCGCTTCGAGGTCGCCCTCGATCCCGAGACCGCGCGCAATCCCGCCAGCTATTCCCTCCAGAGCTGGGCCTACCAGCGCACCTACAAATACGGCTCGCCGCAATTCAAGGCGGACGGCACGCCCGGCCAGGATGCGCTCACCCCGAGCAGCGCCTATCTCTCGCGCGACGGCCGCAGCGTCTTCATCGGCGTGCCGGCCATGAAACCCGTGATGCAGCTCCGCATCGGCTGGTCGCTCGCCACCGCCGCCGGTCAGCGCTTCGACGCCAACGCCTACACCACACCCTACGAACTCGCCAAGTTTGATCCCCGCGCCGAGGGCTTTGACGACCTCGCGGTCGATCTCACGCCGCGCGCCGCGGTCGCGCAGGCGGCCACGCCTGTGAGTCTCGACGAGGGCAAGCGTCTCGCGCAACTTTTCGCCTGCGTGGCCTGCCACGCCGTCGAGGAAAACGCCGCGATCATTCGCTCCGGCCCAGCGTGGAAAGGCCTCTACGGCCGCACCCGCCCGGTGTTCATCGCGGGCAAGCCCGCCAGCGTCATCGCCGACGAGGCTTACCTCCGCGAATCGATCCTCGATCCCACGGCGAGGATCGCCGCCGGCTTCGAAAAGAGCGAGTTCGCGATGCCCAGTTTCGCCGGGGTGCTCAACGATTCCCAGATCGAGTCGCTGATTCTTTTCATCAAAAGCGTGAAGTAGCATTTGGCTCCAGGTTCGGAAAACGGCGGTGGAAATAAGCTGCGCTCGGCGTCAGGCATCATCACCGTCACGGCTGTGAAATCACCCCGCTTCACTTTCCTGGCCGCTACACTCCTCGTCGCCGTCGCTACCCGCGCGGGAGAATTACGCGTCGGCACTGGGCTCGTCAGCATCACGCCGCCCACGGCGATTCCGATGGCCGG
>JBDSGI010000093.1:0-2654 GCA_039919035.1 Opitutaceae bacterium | reverse complement strand
GCGCCACCTCACCCGCTTTTACCTGATGATCGCGGCGGGTGGCGCATTGGGCGGGCTCTTCGTGGCGCTCGTCGCGCCGGCGGTGTTCAACAATTTCTTCGAGATGCACCTGAGTCTCGCGCTGCTCGTCGGCTTGCTGCTCGTGATCATGGGGCGTGGCCGGGCGGCGTTCAGTTCGGGGCGGTGGCGGGTCTTGGGCGTGCTCCTGCTGCTCGGCGCGACTTACGGAGCAGACAAAGCGCTCGACCATGCAGCGGCGTGGGCGCTGCGCCGCGGCGTGGCCCAGACCTTCGTGGACCGGGTTTGGAACGCCTCGATGGTCGCGGGGCTCCATTGGACCTGGTGGCTGCTGGTCAGTGCCGTCGTCGTGACCATCGCCATCCTTCGGCGGCGCGGCGCGGCGCCGATGAATTGGCATCGACTAGTGTGCGGCCTTGTTGCCGGCGGGCTGTGCGCCTTGGTCGGGGTGCTCGGAGTTCATGTGCGCGACACCTCGACGGGCAATCTGGTGAGCGTGCGCAATTTCTACGGTGTGCTCTCGGTGCAGGAATTCAACAAGGAGGATCCATTCTCGCGCTATTACCTGCTCCAGCACGGCCGGATTACGCACGGCATCCAGTTCGCCGATCCGAGTCGGGCGCGGATGGTCACCTCGTATTTCGGGCCGAAGAGCGGGCTCGGGCTGGCGCTAAAAAATTTCCCCCGCCAGCAAAACCAACGCATCGGCCTGCTCGGCTTGGGCGTCGGCACCATCGCGGCTTACGGCAAACCCGGCGACTACCTCCGCATCTACGAAATCGATCCGGAGGTGAAGCGCGTGGCGGAGAATCCCTTCAGCTACCTCGCCACCAGCGCGGCGAAGATTGAGGTCGTGATGGGCGACGGCCGGCTCTCGATGGAGCGCGAAGCGCCGCAGGATCTCGATTTCTTGATCATGGATGCGTTTAGCAGCGACGCAGTGCCGGTGCATCTGCTGACGAAAGAAGCCTTCGGGATTTATCAACGCCACCTGAAACCCGACGGCGTGATTCTCGTGAATATTTCCAATCGCTACCTCGACCTGCGCCCGGTGGTGGAAAACGCTGCGCGTGCCTTCGGGTTTCCCGCCTACCAAATCGAGAGCGAGGACGGCGGCGACGATGACGAGGAAGGCGCGTGGTGGTTCTACGCCTCGACGTGGATGATTCTAAGCAAGAACCAGGACTTCATGTCACGCCATGCGCTGCGGGGCGCCGCCAGTCCGCCGGCCGCGCCGAATACCATTCCGCTCTGGACGGACGACTATACGAGCATGTTTCGCGTGCTCCAGTAGCTGGGCGCGACGTCCCGCTTTTCCGCATGACCCATCCTGTGCTTGAAGCTTTGCCCGCCGTCTCGGATCGCGGCGACTTTGCGCGCGTGCAGGCACTCCTCGCCGCCGACGGGCGGAAACTCGTGGTCCTCGACGACGATCCCACAGGCACGCAGACAGTGCATGGCGTGCCGGTGTTGACGGAGTGGTCGGTGGCGTCGCTCACCACCGCGCTGGCCGAGCCCGGGCCTTGTTTTTACGTGCTCACGAACACCCGTGCCCTCGCGTTGCCGGCGGCGGCGGAACTGAATCGCGAACTCGCCCGCAACCTCGCTGCCGCCTCGCGCGCCAGCGGGCGGGCGTTTGCCGTCGTGAGCCGAGGAGACTCGACGCTGCGCGGACATTTCCCCGGCGAGGTCGATGCGCTGGTGGAGGCGCTCGGTGAGCCGGTGGACGGCACGCTGATTATTCCGGCCTTCTTCGAGGGCGGGCGCTACACCGTTCACGGCGTCCACTATGTCGCCGATGGCACGCGACTGGTGCCGGCGGGCGAGACCGAGTTCGCGCGCGATGCGACGTTTGGCTATCGCAGTTCCGCGCTGGCCGACTGGGTGGAAGAAAAGACGGCGGGCCGCGTGCGCGCCGCCGACGTGGCGCACATTGCCATCGAGACCTTGCGGCGCGCGGATGGCGCTTCAGCCGTATGTGCGCAGCTCCTCGCTTTGCCGCGCGGCAAGGTCATCGTGGTTGATGCGGCCGCGTATGCGGATTTGGAGGTTTTCGTGCACGGGCTGCTCCAAGCGGAGGCGGCGGGTCGGCGCTACGTCGCGCGGACGGCGGCCGGATTCGTGCGCGTGCGCGCGGGCCTCAGGGCGCGGCCGGTGTTGTCCGCCGCCGAGATCGCGCCGCCGGCTGCGGGAGGCGGGCTGATTGTGGTGGGCTCGTATGTGGCGAAGACCACCCAGCAGCTCGAGTCCGCGCTCGTGGCTCCCGGCATCACTCCTACCGAAATCCACGTCGACCGCTTGCTCGATCCCGCGTCGCGGGTGGCGGAAATCGCGCGGGTGGCATCGGCGGCGGACGCCGCTATGTTGGCGGGCCGGCATGCGCTGCTGTTCACGAGTCGCAAGCTGGTGAGTGCGGTGGGGAGGGCAGGGGAGTTGGGCACGGCGCAGATCGTTTCATCGGCGCTTGTCGCGATTGTCCGGGCGATTCAGGTGCGGCCGCGATTCGTCATCGCGAAGGGCGGCATCACCTCCAGCGATTTGGCGACTCAAGCGCTCGGGGTGAAAAAAGCCCTGGTGCTTGGGCAGGCGGCGCCGGGCATCCCGGTGTGGCAGATTGGGGCCGAGAGCCGGTTTCC
>JBDSGI010000092.1:0-7732 GCA_039919035.1 Opitutaceae bacterium | reverse complement strand
GGCTTGCGGGAGATGCGCCGCGTGCTGCGGCCGGGAGGCCACCTGTTCGTGCTGGAATTTTCCCAACCGCACGCGTGGTTCCGTCCGCTCTATTACTTCTACCTGCAACGCATCCTCCCGACGGTGGCCGGCCTTGTGACCGGCGATCGCGAAGCCTACGTCTATCTCAACAAAACCATCGGTGAATTTCCGGATCGCCTGGCGCTGGCGGCTGAGATCCGCGCCGCGGGTTTTTCTGCGATTGAGGCCCAGCCCATGACGTTCGGAGTGGTTGCACTCCACCAAGCGGCGCGCTGAACGGTCCGTAAAATCAGTTGAAGGATTTGCCGCACCCGCACGTGCTTTCGGCATTGGGATTCTTAATCTCAAATCCCTTCCCGTGCAGCCCGTCATCGAAATCGATCGCCGAGCCCTGCAGATAAGCGAGACTTGCGGGATCAACTAGGAACGCCACGCCCTCGCTCTCCAGCAGCTCGTCGTCGGGCTTGGGCTCGTCAAATGACATCCCATACTGGAAGCCCGAACAGCCACCCGACTCGACGAGCACACGCAGGCGCTTCTGGGGAGCGTTGAGTTCCGCATGCATCGAGCGAACTTGATTTGCGGCCCGGACCGTCAGCGTAATCGACATGGTAAAGCGACCGTAAGATTACGCAGGTCCCTGTCAAACGGCTCCACAGCAAATTTCACGCCGTGCGCGGAATGCACACTTGCCAGTCGCGCACGCCGCACCTTTCCTCACTTCACAGTGTCTGCCCTCAAACACATCTTCAACGAGCTTCACTATGAAATGACGCGCAAGATTGCCGAGGGCGGGATGGGGCTCGTCTACGAGGCCGTTCAACTGGGCGCAGGTAATTTCCGCAAAGTCGTCGCGGTGAAACTCATTCGCGAAGAATACTCCGCCATTCAGGAATTTCAGCAGAACTTCATCGGGGAGGCCCGTCTCGTCGCCGATCTGATCCACACCAACATCGTCCAGACCTACCACCTCGGCCAAGTGGGCGGTCAGTATTTCATGGTGATGGAGTTCGTGCGCGGCGTGAACCTTGAACAGCTCCTCGATCAGCTGCGCAAAACGGGCAAACACCTACCCGTGGACCTGGCGGCCTTCATTGTCTCGCGCGTGGCGCGCGGACTGACTTACGCCCATTCCAAATGCGATCGCGACGGTCGCCACCTGAATATCGTTCACCGCGACATCGGCCCCAAGAATGTGATGATCGCGCTGGAGGGCGATGTGAAGCTCACGGACTTCGGCATCGCGAAGGCGCTGGATCTGATGTATAACGAGGAAGGCAAAGTGATCGCCGGCAAGGACGAGTATCTCTCGCCCGAACAGGCGACCTACGCGGTCACCGATGCCCGGGCCGATCTTTTCCCGCTCGGGATCGTGCTCACGGAGCTCCTCCTGGAAAAAAACATCTTTCGCTCCACCGACCGTGCGCAGTCCCGGCGCAACATCCTCACGATGCCGATCCCGCAGTTCTCGAAACTGCGACCGGACATCGAGCCGCGCCTTGAGGCGATCATCCAGCGCGCCCTCCAGCGTGATCGCGACAAGCGCTACCAATCCGCGAACGAGATGCTCACCGACCTTGAGATGTATCTCTACAGCGATCGCTACGGCCCGACGAACGAGAAACTCTCCGTTTACATCAAAGACCTTTACGGCGTCAAAGATCCGGTTGTTCCCCCGCATTCCCCCCGTCCCCCCACCTGAGATGAGCCCCGTTTTCAGTCATCCTCATGAGCGGGCCCGGATTTAGCCAAGATCTTCGTCAGCGCCAGTCGCAGTCGCTGGTCCTCGCACCGCAGCTGCGGCACTCCCTGAAAATTCTTCAGGTCGCCGCGCTCGATCTGCGTTCCGTCATTCAGGAAGAGTTGCAAAGCAATCCCACTCTGGAGGAACTGCCGATGGAGGGAGTCAGCCTCGACAAACCGGAGGACGATTCTTCCGGCGAAACCGGCCACGAAGGCGACGCGAACCACAACTCCGAAGCGTCGGCCCCCACCGACCAGACCGACGGCGAGCCCAAGCGCGACGAGATGGATTTCTCGAAGGACAAGGAATTTGAAATCCTCGGCAAACTCGACGAAGACTGGCGCGACCACATGGCGAGCGTCGGCGGTTCGCAGCAACACACGTCCGAGGATGCGGAACGCCGCCAGCATTTTTTCGACTCCCTCGTCAGCGAGACCTCGCTCCAGGAGCACCTGATGCAACAGGCTGAGATGGCCGACCTCTCGATCCCGTGCCTGGAAGCGATAAAGCACCTCGTCGGCGGGCTCGACGACCGCGGTTTCCTCACCCAGACCCCGGCCGACGTCGCGCTGCAAACCGGGCTCGCCCTCGCCGATGTCCAAGGGGCGCTCAAGGTCCTCAAGACTTTCGATCCCGCCGGCATCGGTGCGACAGACCTTGCCGACTGTCTCCTTTCGCAACTGGTCGCCAAGGGCCGCGGTATGTCGCTCCCCGGCCGCATGATTCGCGATCACTTCGATTTACTCACGCGCCGCCGCATCCCGGAACTCGCGCGGCGGCTTGGCGCCGAGCCGGACGACGTGCAGTCCGCCATCGAGGAAATCGGCAAACTGGACCCCGCGCCCGGCCGCCGCTTCGCTGAGGATAACAACCGCGTGGTCGTGCCCGATGTCACCGTCGAGCGCGACGGCGAGGAGTGGAAAATCCACCTCAACGACGACTACATCCCCCGCCTCCGCATCTCGAGCACCTACCGCGACATGATCGCCAAGGGCACGCTCTCGAAGGACGAGCGCGACTACCTCCGCGAACGCATCCGCTCCGGCAAATTCCTCATCGACTCCATCGAGCAGCGCCAGCGCACCATCGAGCGCATCACGCGCGAGATCATCAACGCGCAGCTGGAGTTCTTCGACAACGGCGTCTCCGCCCTCAAGCCGCTCACGATGACGCAAATCGCCGATGTCGTGGGTGTGCACGAGACGACCGTGAGCCGCGCCATCGCGAACAAATACATCAAGACCCCGCACGGCGTCTTCGACTTCAAATATTTCTTCACCCCCGGCTACCAGGCCGACAGCGGCGCCGCCGTCTCGAACACGAGCGTGAAGGAAATGATCGCCGACCTGATTAACATGGAGGACACCTCCGCCCCGCTCAGCGATCAAGAGCTCGTCACCAAGCTGCAGGAAAAAGGCATCACCATCGCCCGCCGCACCGTCGCCAAATACCGCGAGGAACTCGGACTGCTCCCGAGCAATCTGCGGCGGGACTACAAGTAGGCATTCAAGCCAGCGCCGCGCCCGGCTCGATCCGCAGCGCGAGGCCCGAGTGTGCATCGGCGCCGCTTGGATCGGCCCACGCGGCGAAGGCGATCATGCCGGCGTTGTCGCCCGTGTGTTTCGGCAGGGCGGCGAGGAAAGGAATTCGGCCGCGGCTCGCCGCCGCCTCGACGGCGGTGCGCAAGGTGCGGTTGTTGGCCACGCCGCCGGATAGGCCGAGGCTGCGATACCGGCCGTCACCTTGCTCCAGTGCGGCGTGGGTTTTGCGCACGAGCGCGTCGACGACCGCTTGCTGATAGCTGGCGCACAGGTCCGCCATCCGGGCTCGCACGTCGCCTGCCGGCATTTTTTCAAGCAGGTAGCGCAGGCTCGTCTTCAGGCCGGAAAAGGAAAAATCCAGGTCGTCGCGCCGGCCGATGCCGCGGGGAAAATCAAACGCGTCGGCGCGTCCGTTTGCGGCGAGCTTCTCGACCAGCGGCCCGCCCGGATAGCCCAGCCCGAGCAACTTCGCTCCTTTGTCGAGGGCCTCGCCGGCGGCGTCATCCCGCGTCGATGAGAGCACGCGCAGACGACGCGATTCGTCGATCGCGAAGAGCAGCGTGTTGCCGCCCGAGACAATCAGTCCGAGATGCGGCAGGGCCGCCGCGAGCCGCGTCTCGAAATTCGCCGGCGCCTCCGCGTGCAGCGCGATGAACGGCGACCACACATGGCCGCGCAGGTGATTCACTCCCACAACCGGCACCCGCAGCGCAAGCGCCAGCGACTTCGCCGCCGCCACGCCGATGGCGAGGCAGGCCGCAAGACCGGGGCCATTGGTCACCGCAACCTGAGTGACGCGTTCGAAGCCGACTGCGCGCTTCGCCGCTGCGAGGAGCGGCGCAAAATTCCGGAGATGCTCCCGCGTCGCGAGGTCGGGCACCACGCCGCCGTGTTTCCCGTGCAACGCAATCTGGCTGTGAACCCATTCGCCGGCGAGGTTGCGCGCCGGATCGAAGAGCGCGACGGCGGTCTCGTCGCACGAACTCTCGAGCGCAAGAATCATCTCACTGCGTTCCCGCCCCCGGGACGCGGCCGCCGAAAAGTCGCACGCTCTTCAACATCGCCACGGCCGTGTCGAGTTGCCGATCGACGACGGGATCGAAGCCGAACCGCTCCTTGAAGGTCGCCGGATCGGCGATGTCAGGCCGCGAGCGCTGGCGGGCGAGCTTGTTGTCCTCCTCCGGGGTCATCACCACTTCGACGTGCGGCGCGATGCCCTTTTCGTGAATCGTCACTCCGCTCGGCGTGTAATAGCGCGCCGTCGTGAGCCGCATGCCTTCGCCATTATCAAGCTTGAAGACGGACTGCACGGATCCTTTCCCAAATGAACGTTCGCCGACGACGATCGCCCGGCCCGTGTCTTTCAGCGCGCCCGTGACAATCTCAGCGGCACTCGCACTGCCCGCGTTGATCAGGACCGCCAACGGGAGCGTGAGCGGACGGTCGGTGGTTTCGGCCCGAAACTCTTCCCGGTCGGACGGCTTCCGGCCCTGCGTATAAACAATCAGCTCGTCCTTTTTGAAAAATGGCTCCGCGACATCGACCGCTGCGTCGAGCAGACCGCCGGGATTGTTGCGCAGATCCAAGATGAGACTGTGGATCCCCTGCCGGAGCAGTCCATCAACCGCGCCGCGGAATTGCTCGGCCGTGTGGTCGGAAAATTCCGTGAGCTGCACGTAGCCAATGCCATCGTCGAGCACAAGCGCGCCGCGCACGCTCTCAATCTTGATGACCTCGCGCACAAGCCTGAGGCTGAGATTCTCGGTGGATGAAGGTCGAAAGAGGCCCACGAGCACCTCCGTCTTCGGCTTGCCGCGCAAACGGGTGACCACGCTGTCGACGCCACCGCCGGTTTCCACCGGTTTACCATCGATGCTGACGATTTCGTCACCCCGCCGTATGCCAGCGCGTTCGCCCGGAGTGCCAGCCAAGGGCGCAATCACCACGACGCGATTTTGCCGCGTCTCAACCTGAATCCCGATGCCGCCGAACTCGCCCGTGATATCCTCCTCAAACACCTCGTTGTCCTTCTTCTCCAAAAATTCCGAATGCGGATCGAGCGACTCCACCATCCCGTGCAACGCCGCGCGCGCGAGCTGATCGCAAGCGACGGCTTTTTCGTCCACGTAGTTCTCGTTCACCAGCCGCATCACGTCTTTCACGTAGCCGGAAGCGCGAGAGAGATCGCGGTTCGGCCAGATGCTCCACGACGTGGCGACACGCTGTCCCACGGCGGCAAACGCGAGCCCCAGCACGACGCCGGAGGCCAGGGGAAGAATGCGTTTGAACATGCGGCCCACTGTGGGCATCCGCTTCGGTTTGTAAATGGGTTCGTCACCTCACTCGCCGCCGGAGATTTCATCCGAGTTCCTCGCTTTTTTTCGCGCTCACACGGACGCGCGTGGTGAGATGCCGTTCGCGCAATTCATGGCGCTGGCGCTCTACCATTCGGAGGTCGGCTACTACAGAAAAAATCGAGGACGTGTGGGCTACGCGACGGGCACGGATTTTTTCACCTCCAGCACAAGCGGCGCCGTGTTTGGCGAACTCGTTGCCGCCGCCTGCACCCAACTCCTGCGCGCCGCCGGCCGCGATCCGGCCGCACACACGTTTATCGAGATTGGGGCGGAGCCAGGCGACGAAGGCGTGCTCACTGGCGTGTCACACCCATTTGCGGGCGGGCGCACGCTTCGCGTCGGCGATCCAATCTCCGGCCTCACAGGGGACTGCGTGGTGTTTTCCAACGAGCTCTTCGACGCGCAGCCTTTCACAAGCATCGTCTGCCGCTCTGGCCGTTGGCACCCGATCGGGGTCCGGCTCAGCGGCGAGCGGCTCGTGGAATTTGAGTTTCCCGAACCTTTGGCCGACGCGCCTCCGCCCGCCGCCGAAGGCTACCGTTTCGATCAACCGCGGGCTGCGGCCAGCCTCGCGGCCGCGATCGCGGGCCAGCCGTGGCTCGGGCTCTTCGTCGCGATCGATTACGGCAAAACCCTGCGCGATCTCACCGAGGAAACGCCCGCCGGCACCGCCCGCGCCTATCACCGACACAATCAAACCAACGACCTGCTGGCCCAGCCGGGCGAGCAGGACCTCACCTGCCACATTTGCTGGGACTGGCTGATCGAGGCGCTCACCCGACACGGGTTCACGAATGCGAAACTGGAATTTCAAGAAACGTTTTTCATCCGTCACGCCGGCGAATTCGTCGCTACGGCCAGTGCGGCCGACGCGCGAGGTTTCAGCCCGCGAAAAATGTCGCTGCTCCAGCTCCTGCACCCGTCGCAGCTCGGCCAGAAGTTCCAAGTTCTGCACGCGTTGCGGTAATCCAAAAATCCCCTTGCTTCGCCTTCGGGGCAACCTTTACCTCTGATCCTTTAACCAACTCGAAATCATCATGGCCAGAATCTGTGCAATCACCGGTCGCCGTCCCGTCAAGGGCTCGATCATCAATCGTAAGGGTCAGTCGAAGAAGAGCGGCGGGATCGGCACGCACGTGACCAGCATCACGAAGCGCAAATTCCGGCCGAACTTGCAGCGCATCCGCATCCGCACCGCCAACGGCGGCACCAAGCGGGTGTGGGTCGCGGTCAAGGCCATCAAGGCCGGCCTAGTCGAGAAGGTCTAGCGCTTGCCACCGGGTTCAATTCCGGTCCGAGCAACTGACATTTCCAAACGCCTGCGGCTTAATTGCCGCGGGCGTTTTTCGTTTTCCGCGTCGTCGCACGACCACGCACGGCCACTCACAAAGTGCGAAACACCACCGCGGCGTTTTGCCCGCCGAAACCAAGGTTATTGCTCAAAACCGCGCGGAGATAAGCGAAGCGCGCCACGTTTGGCACATAGTCAAGGTCACAGTCGGGATCGGGCTCCTGGAGGTTGATGGTGGGCGCGATCGACTGAGTCTGCAGTGTCTTGACACAGATGACCGACTCGATGCCGCCGGCGGCGCCGAGAAGGTGCCCAGTCATTGATTTGGTAGAGCTGATGGCGACTTTGCGCGCATGCGCGCCGAAAACTTTTTTTATCGCGAGCGTCTCAAACTTGTCATTGTAGGGCGTGGAGGTGCCGTGCGCGTTGATATAGTCGATCTGCTCGGGTTGAACTTCGGCGGCGGCCAGCGCCCGCTTCATCGCCATCGAGAGGCCCTTGCCCTCGGGATCAGGCTGGGTGATGTGAAATGCGTCACACGTCGCGGCGTAGCCGGCGAGTTCGCAGTAAATCCGCGCCCCACGCGCTCGCGCGTGCTCCAGCGACTCGAGCACGAGCACACCAGCGCCCTCGCCCATGATGAAGCCGTCACGGTTCTTGTCGAAGGGCCGGCTGGCTTTTTCCGGCGCGTCGTTGCGCGTGCTCATCGCTTTCATCGCGCAAAAACTCGCATAGGCAAAGGGCGTGATCGCGGCCTCGCTGCCACCGGCGATCATCA
>JBDSGI010000091.1:0-4363 GCA_039919035.1 Opitutaceae bacterium | reverse complement strand
CCGCCAACCCCCAGTTATCGCGGAGGAAAGCGACCCCGGGTTTCAGCTTGGCGAGAAACTGTTGGATCGTCGGACCGAGGGCCGGATTAAGCCCGGGCACAACGCCATGGATCGATTCAAGCGTGTGGCCGATTTTGTCTTCCAACGCCCAGCCGGTCGGAAAAGCGAGGACTCCGCCCCGCAGGCGATACCGCCCTTCCGCATCCCGAGTGAGAAAAAGAAAATCCGGCTCCACCGCCGCGCCGGCCAAGCTCATTTCACCCATCCATGATCCACCGCCACCCGCCGCCCCGGGCGTAGGTCCCGGCCACCCGCCGTCCCGCGCCAGCATCGCACGAAACTCCCGCCACGGCGCCTCGCCCTCTGGCTGACCGGCGACATAGCGCGATGGCTCCGCCGCGAGCCAGCGCGCCCGTTCGGCGAGCACCCGCCCGGACGCGTCCGTCGGAGCGAAAAACGCCCGCGGCTCCGTCCGCCGCAGCGTCAGTTGAAAGCGGTGGTCGCCCTCCGGGAACAACTCCGCGAGATCCGTCATCGCCTGCCTAGGGCCGGACGACCAACTGCGTGCGCTGCGCCTTCGTGAGCCGGCGTTTCGCGAAGGCCGCGAGGGCGGCAATCGTCACGGCGTCGACGTGGCGGTCGTAGTTTTTCCAATCGTTGATTGGCTGGCCCTGCAGCGCGTTGAGCCCCGCCTGCATCGCGCGGGACGAGTTGGTTTGCAGGCTCTGCCGGCGCGCGGCTTTCAGGCGGGCGAGGCAGCGGGCGAGTTCCGCCGGCTCCACCCCGCCGGCCTGCACGCGGGCAATCTCCGCGTCGATCTCGGCGAGCACTTCGCCCTCCTTGCCAGGCTGCGTGCCGGCCATGAAATAAAACATGCCCGCATCGAGCCCCGTCACGCGTCCCGAGCGCACGAAATACGCGAGGCCCTTTTCCTCTCTCACGCGCTCGAAGAGCCGGGACGCCATGCCGCTGAAAATTTCGTCCGCGACTTCGCTGGCGTAGAAATCGGCCCCGTTCACCCGCGTCCCCGGATAAGCCTGCAACACGACCGCCTGCTCGCGCGGCTCCTGCTGCGTGAAGTCGCCCACGGCGGCCGGCAGCGCCAGCGAAGAGTCGCTTTGCCAAGCGCGCGTCGGCGTGGCGGCGCGCGGAATCTTCGCGAGGAACGCCTTCAACTTCGGCAGCAGCGCGCGCGGTTCGAAATCGCCGGCGACGGCCAGCACGACGTTGTCGCCGACGCACAGCCGCCGGTGCAGCGCGACCAGATCGGCCGGCGTCAGCGCCTTCACCCCCGCCTGCGTGCCCTGCGGATCGAAGGCCAGCGGATGCGCGCCAAAGAATTTTTCGCGCAGCCGTTTGCGGGCGAGCGTCACCACATCATCGTCGTCCTGCTGCAACGCCGCGATCTGCGCATCGCGCTCCAACGTGAAAGTGGCGGGCTTGAAAGCCGGAGCGAGCACCGCCTCGCTGAGCACCGCGAGCGCGCGATCAAAGTCGGGCGGCAGCACTTCCGCCGCGAGGCCCAGGCTGTTGTTACCCGAAAACGGATGGAACGATCCGCCGACCGACTCGATGAACTGTGCGACGGCGGCGGCGCTCCGCGTGCGGGTGTCCTTCGTCAGCATCGTCGCGAGCAACGCGGTCGAGCCCCGCTTGGCCGCGTGCTCGAACATCGGCCCGCCTTGCATGACTAGACGCAGATGCAAGTTCGGCAGCCGCCGATCCGGCTGGAGCAAGAGGCGCGCGCCGTTCGGCAGCTTCACCTCGGAAAAATCGGGCCGGTCGGCCGCGCGCACCACGGCGCTCACGGCTGAATTCGCGTCCGATTTCGGATTGAGCGACACGGCGGTGAGCCGCGCGACATCGAGATATCTTTTCAGAGCACGCTTCACGCCGGCGGGATTTACCGCCGCTAGATTTGAGAAAAACGTCCGCCCGTGATCGAGATCGCCAACGACGACCTCTGCAACGCCGAGGCGCGAAGCCTGGCCGCTCATCGTCTTGCGCGAGTTGATTTCACTCACGACGAGCTGGCGCATCGCTTTCTTGAGCTGCGCCTCCGTGAAGCCCTTCGCCGCGCACCCCGCCAGCGCGGCGAAGATCGCCCGCTCGGCTTCGGCGCGCTTGCCCGCGTCACACGTGAAGGAAATACAGAACAGCCCGCAGGTGCCGGGATTCCACGCCGAGGCGTCGATGCTATGCACCAGCCCGGCCTTTTCCCGGACTTCCTGCCACAACACGGAACTGTCGCCGTTGCCCAACACCATGGCGAGGAGGTCGAGCACCGCCGCATCCTCGTGCGCGAGTCCGGGAATCGGCCACGCGAGCACCGCGCGCGTGATCTCGACGTCTTCGTGGCGGTGCTCGTGACGCGGCGCGAGTTGCGTGGGCTCTGCCGGCACCAGCACGGGCGCGAGGCGCACTCGGGGGGCGGTCCCGAAATGCTGCTCGACCGACGCGCGAATCGCAGCGGCGTCAACATCGCCGACGACTACCACGACGAGATTGTTGGGCACGTAGCGCGACCGGTAGTAGCCGTGCAGGTCTTCGCGGGTCACGGCCGAGAAAACATCACGGTGCCCGATAATCGGCTGGCGATAAGGGTGGTCGCGAAACGCCGTCGAGAAAAGCGCGTCCCAAAGCCGGCTGTCCGGGTCGTCCTTGGTCATCGCGATCTCGCGGAGGATGACATCTTTTTCCTTGGTGACCTCATCCGCCGGCAGCGTCGAGTGCAGCACCGCGTCGGCCAGCAAATCGATCGCCACCTCGGCGTGCTCGCTCGGCAAATCGATGTAGTAAACAGTGCGGTCGAAGGTCGTGTAGGCGTTGATGTAGCCGCCGTGCGCTTGGACCGTCGCGCTGATCTCGCGGCCCGCGCGCCGCGTCGTGCCCTTGAACAACATGTGCTCCAGGTAGTGGGAAAGCCCGGCGCCGAGGTGGGCAGCTTCGTGCAGGCTGCCCGTCTTCACCCAAACCTGCACGGAGGCCAGCGCCGCGGAGGTGTCGCGCTTGAAAAGGAGCGTCAATCCGTTCGGCAGGACGGTGCGCTCAACCGGCTCGCGCCAGAAAGTTTCAAGTAGCCGCAGGTCGGCGTGGACGGAAGTGGATTTGGGCATGAAAAAAACAAAACGAGTGCATCCCATCACACGAAGGCGCGACGCAGATCGGGCCAGGATGAGGCCTCAGGCGGTGCCGAAGGCCTCCGCGGCCGAGGTGCCGCGCGGACGCTTCGCGGGTTGAAACGGCTTCACGAACGCGTCGTCGAACTCAAAGATGTCCGCAAAATCCTCGCGCCGGTCACTCTCCGTCTTGGAAAACACATTGTATTCGATCAGGTTGAAAACGATCTCGCCGAAATCCTGACAGCGCCGGATGCCCCAGGCGTTGAGCACGGTCTTGGTCAGCGGACCAAATTGATCGAGCGCGTAAGCCCGCAGGCCCTCCAGCAGCTCCGGGCCGCTGACGTGCCGTGAACGCTCGGCCTTCGCCCCCTCTTTCTTCCGCAGCTCCTTCACCGTTTGATCGAGCCCGAGCCGCACAAAATCATAGGCCCGCCGATCAAATCGGGGGTCTTCCTTGTTGATGAGGGCGACAATCTCGCTGAAGTCCGGGTTATGCATGACGACGGGCGGCGAAGTTGGCACACGCGGCGGCATCGTGCAATCCTGCTCCGCGCCCGAGGCGATGCCCCGCAAGCGACTATTCGCTCGCCGTTTCCCCTCCCCCCGCCACAGTTCGTCCGCCCCCTCCCAATGATCGAGTCCAATCCGACCCACTCTCCCCTTGCCCTCGACGGAGCAGCCCGCGTCTCCCCCAAGAATCCGGTCGAACTTGCCACCGACCGGCTGCGCGCCGCGGGCCTCCGCATCACGCAGCCGCGTCTGGCTATCCTCGCCGCGCTCGCGCAGCGGGCCCAGCCCACGAGCATCGAGCAACTCCACCACGTGGTTGGCGCCGCCAAATGCGACCTCGTGACCGTTTACCGCTGCGTGGCGGCGTTTGAGGAAATCGGCCTCGTGCGCCGCGCTTTCCTCCACAACGGCACGTCGCTCTACGAGATTAATGTCGGCGAGCCGACCCGCTACCACGTCGTGTGCAAGAGCACGAACCGGGTCGATGAACTCGATGCCGAAACCGCCGCCGAACTCCGCCGCACCATCCAGGAAATCCAGGACAAACTTCGCGCGAAGGGTTACGACGAGGTCGGCCACATCGTGGAATTTTTCGGCGTCGCCCCGTTGGCACCGGAGCAGAAAAGCCTCGCGCCCGCCACGAAGCCGCACTGACCCGTTCGCGCTTCAGACCGCAACCAAGTCACGGGCGGCGTCAACCCGCGTCGAGTTCAACCTCTCTCCCTCAGCCT
>JBDSGI010000090.1:0-2683 GCA_039919035.1 Opitutaceae bacterium | reverse complement strand
ATCGCTACGCTCACCGCCTGCACATCGAACTCTATGGCAACCGACGAGGCACCTGAGACCCCGAGCCCGCAACCGGCGCCGAAGGGCGCCGAGACCACCGGAACCTCCGTGATCGCACAGGTCGATCCGGCGCAGCTGCGCAAGCTCTCGGAGGAGTTCGCGCTGATCCTGAAGGAATTCGAGGTCGAGACGGTGACATTGCGCGAGGTCTTGGCGGTGTTGCACGGCCGCGGCTACGTGCTGCTCGTGATGCTGCTGGCCCTGCCCTTCTGCCAGCCGATCCCGTTGCCGGGACTCTCCACCCCGTTCGGCCTGATCATCGCGATCGTCGGCGCGCGGCTCGCGATGGGCTGGGAGCCTTGGCTGCCCGAGCGGCTGCTCGACACGCGGCTGCCGCCCAAGCTGTTCGCGAAGGTGTTCCAGCTCACGCAGAAAATCGTGGTGTGGTTCGAGCGGCTGCTGCGACCGCGGCTGCTGTGGGTTACCTCATCGCCCCGGCGCGAGCAGATGCACGCCATACCCATCGTGGTCTGCGCCCTGCTGCTGCTGCTACCGCTGCCGCTGCCTTTCAGCAACGTGATTCCCGCCTGGGGCGTGCTGTTGATCGCGGGCGGGCTACTGGAGCGTGACGGCAAGTTCATCCTCTCCGGCTACGTCGCCACGCTCGCGTCGCTGGTGTATTTTGGCCTTTCCGGTTCCGCCATGTGGTATGCGGCGCAGAAGGCATATGAAAAGGTGCTGGGCTGGTTCCAGTAGAGCGTGATGTGGGCCGGCCGCGCGCGCGCGACCGCCTTGGAATTTTCGGTCGCGCGCCGCGGCGACGCATCGTAGCTTGGGCCCACCCACTCCCGTCCTCTCCGCCATCGGCCAGATCGCGCTCGTCGTGCGCGACGTGGCTGAGGCCACCGCGTTTTATCGCGACGTGCTCGGGTTGAAATTTCTTTTCTTCGCGGGGCCGAACCTCGCGTTTCTCGCCTCCGGTGGCGTGCGCCTGATGCTCACGACCCCGGAGGGCCATGGTGAGGCGGGGAGAAACTCTGTTATTTACTTCAAGGTCGAGGGCGACATCGCCGCCGCCCACGCCGCGATCGTGGCGCGCGGCGCGACCAACGAGCGCGACCCGCAGCTCACCGCCAAGATGCCAGACCACGAGCTGTGGATTGGTTTCGTGCGCGATCTCGACGGGAACCTCGTGGGGATTATGAGCGAAGTGCGGCAGTGAGCCCCCTTCGCCGGGCTATTTCGCGTCGCGGCGAAACGGGTATTTGAACTGCTCGATGTAGCCCTTCGGCACCGGGTGGCCCTCGATGCCGTAGCCGGACGGCCACTGGTCCTTCGGCAAATGATGCGTGCCGAAGAGGCGATCAAGAAGGGGAAAATGGATCGCGAAGTTCACGTCGATGGCCTCGCGCTCGATGCCGTGGTGCCAGTGGTGAAAGCGCGGGGTCACGAGCAGTTTTTCCACGAAAGGAAAGCGCCAGCCGAGGTTGGCGTGCACGAAGGTCGAGTAGAGGAAGACGAGAAAGATGTAGGCGTTCATCGCCGACGGAGTGAATCCGAGCACAAACATCGGGATCACCGTGGTGCAGCGCAGGGTGACCACTTCCAGAAAGTGCATGCGCGCGCCCGCCATCCAGTCCATGCTCTGCGCCGAGTGATGCACGGCGTGAAAGCGCCACAACCACGGCACGCGGTGGAATGCCCGGTGCAGCCAGTATTGCACGAGGTCGGTGAGAAACATGATCGCTACAAACTGCACCAGAAACGGCAGTGACCCCACCCCAGCGCGCATCGCGGTCAGCGGCGCGAAGACCAGAATCGTCTTCGCCGGTATGAAGGTCAAAAACGTCAGCATCTGCACGAACATGCTGCTCACCAGATAATAGAAGAGATCCTCGCGCCACTCATCGCGAAACACCGCCTGCACCGGCTGCCGGGGAAAAATCCGCTCCACGGGGATAAAGAGAAACCCGGTGAAAAGAATCCGGAGCACGAAGAAATCGAGGCCAAAGAAAACTGGCGTGGGATCGGGTGTCAGCTCTGTCGCATCGGAGCCGCCAAGCAGCGCGGCCAGCAGCGTGATCACAACGCCCAGCGTGCCGAGCACGCGTTCCTTGCGCAGCGCCAAGCTGACCGCCGAAAACAGAAATCCCGCCAGCAGTAGCCCGTGGATGACGAGGCGGAACCACGCCTTTTCGTGCAGGGGGCGGAACTCCGGCATCGCAAAGGTGCCGGGCGCCCGCAGCGTGAGCACGAGCAGCAGGCCGGCGAGTCCAAGCATCAGACCGATCACGCCGCTAATCCAGCCACTGCCGAACCGGCGCAACGATTCCGCGGCTTCGAGTTCACTTCGCACCTTCATCCGGACGTCGTGGAGATGATTCACGGCAGTCAACACCAAGCGTTCTCAACCTCCACTGCGATCCAGAAATGGCCGGGCTCGACGCGACGAAACGACCGGGGGCCGCCGTGAACTCTGCCTACATCGGTCGGGCGGCTGGCGAAACTTTGCGCGCGGCAGATTCCGGCAAAAAATTCAGGGCAAGGAATCCGACGGCCGAACGGGCGTCGGAGTAAATCGCGTCGAATTCCTGCCGCAGCGGATTGTTGGCGGCAAACTCACCCGCCGTGGGGATCACCGTTTCCACCAGCCGACGCGAGAGGGTGCCGACGGCATTAGCCA
>JBDSGI010000089.1:0-2683 GCA_039919035.1 Opitutaceae bacterium | reverse complement strand
TTCACGAGGGCATCGACATTCGCGCCGCCGCCCGCGACCGCCGCGGCGAGCCGCTTGACAGTGTGTTTGCCGCGATGGCCGGGGTCGTGCGCCACCTCAGCGCCGCGGCCGGCGACAGCAGCTACGGACGCTACATCGTGCTGGAGCATCCGAATCAATCGCCCGCCATTTATTCCCTCTACGCTCACCTCGCCAAAATCGCTACAGGCCTCCGCGTAGGCGACGCGGTCACCGCCGGTCAAACCATCGGCACGATGGGCCATAGCTCCGGCGGCTATATGATTCCGGCGGACCGGTCGCACCTGCATTTCGAAATCGGCGTCGCCGTCACGCGGAATTTTCAAGCGTGGTATGAACGGAAGCGCTTTGGCAGCCGCAACAACCACGACATGTGGAACGGCATGAACCTCCTCGGCCTCGATCCGCTGGCGTTCTTCAACGAGTGGCGTGCCGGCCACGTCGCCACCACGCGCGATTTCTTTGCGCGCCTTGAGCCGGCCGCCCGCGTGCGCATTGCCACGATGCGCACCCCGGATTTCGTGGCGCGTTATCCGTCGCTGCTGACCAAACCGCTCCCCGTCGGAGTCGTCGCCGGCTGGGACATCAGCTTCAGTTGGACCGGCATTCCCTTCTCATGGACGCCGCTCACCGCCATGGAGGTCGCCGGCCTGCCGCTCGATAAACCGCGTATCCTTGAGGCCAACGCCGCGGTCCTCAAACGGGAGCGCAGTAAGAGCATCGCAGTGGCGCGCGGCAGCGGATGGTCCCCGGGCAAAGACCTTGAGATTGTTCTGCAGCAATTATTCGGGGTGCGGTGAGGACGTTGCGCTAACCACCAAATCGGACTAACTTTCCCTCAACTCTGCGGCTTGAGATGCAGCAATAGGGCGCGGAATTCTGGGTTCGCCTTGAGCGCCTCGAGGTCGGGGTCCTGCTGCATCCAGTCGAAATCGCTGTAGCCGAGTTCGACAGCTTGACGGAGTTCGCGGAGGGCGTCGCCGGTGCGCTTCGAGAGGGCGAGGCTGCAGGCGAGATTATAGCGGGCGGTGGCGTTGGCCGGTTGCAGGCGCACGAGCCTGCGATCCATGCGCAGGCCGTCGGAGACGCGGCCCTGGCGCGTGTAGTGGCCGCCGAGGATTTCGACGACGGCGGCGTAACCGGGATCGCGACGCAGCACGGACTCAAAAAACACGATCTCGAACGCGATGTCGCGGGGCTTGTCCTTGGGCATGGCGGGGCGGCTAGGCGCGGCGCGGACACGTGCCCGTCTGGCGGAAGGCGTTGCACTGGGCGCTGACTTGCAGGCGTTGGGTGACGGGCGTGAGCCCGAGCTTCGATGAAACGGTGCTGCCATACCACGACATGAACGGCGCGCTGATTTCGAAGATCTTGTCGCAGTCGAGGCACACGACCTGCGCGACCTGCGTGCCGGCGCCGTCGCCGTTGGGCCGGTAGAATTTTTCGCCCGAGCCGATGTCAACTTCGCGCAGCAACGCGCTTGCCGTCATGATCGGCAGCGTGCGGTAGATCGTGGCGCGGGACACGGAGTCGTCGAGCGTCCGCGCGCCGTCGAGCAGTTGATCGGCGGTGAAATGTTCGGTCTGAGCGAAGGCCGCCTCGAAGATCGCGAGCCGCTGGCTGGTCGCGCGCAGGCCTTTTTTGGTCAGAAAGGATCGGAATTTATCGCGCGCGGAGTCGAGGCTCACGCGGCGACTGTTTGCCGTGCCGCGCCGCTGTCAACGCCCGGATCGCGGCAGCAACTTCTGCCACGTGAGGGTTGCGGGCCGCCCCGCCGCTCCCACTGTCGGCGCGATGATCGTCGGCGTCCATCCGCTCGCGGGGTTCGACAAGGTGCTGCACTACCGGGTGCCGGATTCGCTGCGCGCGTCGGTCGCGGTCGGCTCGCTCGTGCGGATCCCCGTGGTGAACACGCTAAAGCTCGGGATCGTGGGCGAGATTGGCGCGCCGAAAGATTTTCCGTTGGAGCGGTTGAAGAGCGTGGCACAGGCAGTCTATCCGTTTCCCGCGCTGCCGCCGGATTTGCTCGGGCTCGCGCGTTGGATGGCCGGCTACTACGCGTGCGGGCTCGACAGCATCATCGAGACGATGATTCCCGCCCCGGTGCGGCGGGGCGCCGCGCTCAAGCAGGAGAAGCTCCTCGCCATCGCCCGCAAGCCGGAGGCCGACGAACTCGCGAGCCTGGAGAAGCGCGCACCGGCGCAGGCGAAGCTCTACCGGCTGCTTGAGCAACAGTTCCGCCCGCAGCCGAAGGCGCTGGTGTTGGGTCGCCTGCACCAAACGGCCGCCGTGGTGGCCGCGCTGGTGAAGCGCGGTTTGATTCGCGAAGAGACTCGCCGGATCGAGCGCGTGGCTTACGCCGATGATCATTCCTCCGGCGAACTGGTCGCGGCGCTGCCGCATGCGCTTAACGCCGAGCAACAGGTCGCCGTCGATGCGCTCGCGGCGCGACTGGCCGAGGATAAATTTGGCGTCTCGCTGCTGCACGGCATAACCGGATCGGGCAAGACGGAGGTTTACCTGCGCGCCATCGACACGGCGCTGAAGGCGGGCGGGGGCGTGGTATTTCTTGTGCCCGAAGTAGCGCTGACGCCTCAGACGGTGGCGCGGTTGCGCTCACGGCTGGAGGCTATCGCCGAAGGGCAGCGCTGCGTGGTCTGGCACA
>JBDSGI010000088.1:0-3428 GCA_039919035.1 Opitutaceae bacterium | reverse complement strand
CGGTAGCTCACGAAGGGATTGATCACATAGTCGTCGGCGGTGAGGCCGGCGGGCAGGACGACAACGTTGTTGATCGTCTGGGCGACGCGCGGGGTGCCGCGGGCGAAACGACCGGAGAGGCCGAGGGCGAGACCCTTCAGTGCGCCGTCGGCGAGCGAATACCGGGTGGTGAAACTGATCGTGGTGCGGGCGGTGCCGGCGGCGGCGAGGTCGTCGGCGATGAGCTGCTCAGATTGCTGGGTGGCGGCGATGGGGTCGATGCCCCTGGCTTTCGCGGCGACCTTCGCGTTGGCGATGGCGGCGGTCAGCAACGGGAACGACTCGTAGTTTACGACGTCCGCCGTGGAATACGCGATGCGGCCCGTCCAGTTGCGGGTGGGGGAGAGAAAAACTTCGACCTCATTGCCGGTGGTTTTGCGGCTGCGGGAGTCGCTGTTACCGCCGAGGACCGAGATCCGCTGCTCGACCGGGAGGACGAGGTTGAGCTCGTCGCGAATGGGGCTGTTGGGGACCGCGACCCGAAAATTCGTGCCGATCGTCTCGTAGTGCGTGTAGCTGACGGTTACCTTGCCGTCCCAGAAATTCAACCGCGCGCCGAGATCGTGGCCCTTGCCCTCGAGCGGCCCGAGCGGCGTGCCGTTGATGTTGATGAAAAGATTGTCGGTGAACTGCGACGATTGCAGATGCGCGCCGGTCAGTGAGAGCCACGGCAGCACCTGAAAGACGGCGCCGTAGGTCTGGTTGGTCGCCCACTGTTTGCTGAATTCGAACACGGGATAGTCGGTGAGGTTGGGCGGCAGCAGCGCGCCGGAGGCGTCGAGAAACGAAATCTCGCCGTTGGGCAGCGTGCCGGTCGTGCCGGACTTCTGGTGGAAGCGGTCCCGGCTGATGCCGAGGCTCGTGTGCAGCCTGCCCTTGAAATACGAGCCGAGCGCGTTGGCGGCAATGGTGGTGAGGGTCTGGTCGAAGCGACCGGTGGTGCCGTTGAGATTATTGCGCGTGAGCTGGGTGACACCGGGAATCAGCGACTCCGTGAGCGTGGCGTCGGAGTTGCCGTCGGCCAGGTAGTGGTAGCGATAGACGAGGTTGTTGCTGAAGCTGGCGGCGGCGGCGGTGAGGCCGCGATGGGCAATCTCGGCGTCGGTGAGGGTCTCGGCGTAGGTGTTGCGGAAGAATTTCTCGGTGCGGTAAGTCGCGCTGCCGACGAGGCGCTGCGAAATTCCCCACGGCAACTGGAGATCGTAAACGAGGACGCCGCGGTTGGCCGTGATATCGTGGCCGTCGTCCGCCGGGCCCCACTCGTGGGTCGTGTAGTATTGTTCGTAGCGCGGATTGGGCACGAGTGTGGCGGTGCCGTTGGGATTCGGCAGGCTGGGCATCACGTCGATAAAGATGCCGCGGCCGCCGAAGGTGTCCTGGTTGTTGCCTTGGTATACCAGAGCGCGCGTGGTGCGGTCGCGCTGACTATTGTGTGCCAGGAGCACGCTGAATTTTTCCGAGAATTCGTGCTTCAACTCGACGGTGTAGGTGCTCCAGTTGGGATGCGCGCTCTGTTGCGGCCCGCCCCAATCGGTGTCGCGCGCGACGATCGATTCCGAGATCGGGCGGCGGGGGACGCGATTGGGATTGGTGTCCACATTGGTGGCGGCGTTGCCTTCCTGCACGCGGGAGTTGCGGAAGGTGGCGGTGGTGGTCGATGCGAGATTGTAGAACGTGCCGCCGATGAGATTCCAACGCTGGACGTTGCCGGCGGCCTGGGTGCGAAACATCCCGACGCCGTCCGTCTGCACGCCCGCGAGATTGGGATTGGCGTCGAGGGCGACCGTGCCGGTGCCGCGGATGTAGGCGGCTGTCATGTCCGTGAGCGAGAGGTGCGAGAGACCGCGATCCTGGAAGCCGCGCTCGCCCATCACGGCGATCTCCGTCTTGCGGCCGAGACGCCAGCGCAGCGAGGCGGCGAAACCTTTGAGCTCGGCGTCGTCGCGCTGATGCCAGTTGTCGTGGTGGCCGCGCACGGCGTTGAGGCGCAGGGCGACTTTGTCCTTGATGAGCGGTTGCTGCACGTCGATCGAAACGCGCTGGGTGCCCCAGTTGTCGAAACGCGTGCCGACGGTCGTGGTCCGCCGTCCGAACGACGCGCGTTTGGAGCCGATGTTGATGATGCCGCCGGCATCGACGTCGCCGTAGGCGAGACCGCCGGGACCGCGGTTGAACTCGATGCGCTCGGTATTGAAAATATCCTGCGGCATATACCACGGGAAACCGTCGCGCAGCTGGCGCGCCGAGGGGAGACCGCGAAACGTGAGCTGGTTGCCGCTGCGCGTGCCGATGGCGGCGCCCTGCGTGCCTTGATCGTTGTAAACGTTTTCGGTGCCGACCGCGTAGTCGGCGGCGTCGAAGAAATCGAGCGCGGCGATATCGGCGAGAAAGTCGGCATTCATGACCGAGATCGCGTTGGGGAGGTTTTCGAGTTTCTCGTTCGTCTGGGTGCCCGACATGGCAGAGGACGCCGCATAGCCGCGATCCTGCGTCGAAGTTACTTCGAACACGGAAAGCTGGACTGCTTCGCCGGTCGGCTTGGGCGCCGCCGCCGGCTCGGCGCCGATCACGACAAGGGACAGGCTAAAGGAGAGGAAGCCGAGGCGGGTGGCCCGGAGGGATCGAGGAACAAGCGGGGTAGTTTTCATCAAAGAGAAAGTCAGGGTCACAGCTTGCGTTGTTTGGCGGATTCCTGGCGCATGCGGTCAGGCGTGTAACCAGGGAACGGCAGCCCGGCGGACGTCGCCGGGATGCTCGCGAGCACGGCGGCGAGCTTGGAGTGCGCGGCGGCGGTGGCGGCGTCGCGCGCGGGCGAAACCGGTTTCAATTGATCGGGATCGACCGCGACCTCGAAGAAGCCGCCTTCGGTATCGAGTTTGAAGCGGGCATCACGCGCGGTGCGAGAGGTGTCGCGCTGCGCATAGATCCATGGGCGCGGTTGATACGAAGCGTCGCCACGCAGGAGCGGCACCCACGAGCGGCCGTCGGGGCGCAGTTTCGCGGGCGTTGGGACACCGGCGAGTTCCAACATGGTGGGAAAGATGTCGCTGAAATCGGCGAGCGCGTCGGCCTTGCGGCCACCGGCGCCGAGCATAGGCGCGCGGATGATGAGTGGCACCTGCACGCCGCGCTCGACGGTGCGGCCCTTGCCGGCGGGCACGGCGGCGTGGTGCATGCGACCGCCGGTGGAGGAGCCGTTGTCGCCCGCGAAGATCGCCACGGTGTTGGCGGTGAGGCTTAGACGGTCGAGTTCGTCGAGCAATTCGCCTACCTGTTGGTCGAGGTAGGTGACGGAGCGGGCGTAGAGCGCGGCCTCGCCCTTCGGCGGATTCGCGCGGTCGGGCGGAATCGCTTCGTTGGGCGCGTGCACGGCGATGGCGGGATAGTAG
>JBDSGI010000087.1:0-2789 GCA_039919035.1 Opitutaceae bacterium | reverse complement strand
AGCGGGCGAGGAAGGCGGCGGCCGGCTCGACGTCGGTGGAGGAAATCTCCGAGATGGCGCGAATCTCAGCGAGGAACTTGCGCGCGGCGACTTCGGTGAAGCGGCGCTCGGCGGCGAGGGTGGCGGCGCGCTCGTAGGTGAGGGCGAGCTGCAGGGCGCGGGACTTGTCGCCGGGGCCGGTGGTGCGCTGCACACGGCGGAACACGGGAGCACCGGAGGGCGTGTGGTCGCCGGTGGCGAGGCGGAAGCACGCGAACCAGTGAGCCGAGTGGGGCTTGAGGCGGACGGAGGCCACGCGGCATGACAACACCACTGGCAACAGCGCGCAAGGTTTGAGTAGCCCGCACAGTCCGCACGACGGGGGAAAAGCCGCGAAAATAGGCTTTGGCGGACTCCCTACGGGTGCACCAATTTTTAAGCCCCGGCCTTTTCACAGTGCGGCCGGGGTTTTTATTTTTTGCGGTTTCCCGAGGTTGCACGCCCGAAAATGTGGGCACACTGTTGCCTCAACGATGCGTTTTTCGTCCCCCTTGGTTTGGTCTGCCGTTCCCCTGCTGGGGCTCCTGCGGCTGCACGCGGCGGAGTCGATCGACTACAACCGCGACATCCGGCCGATCCTGTCCGAAAACTGTTTTGCCTGCCATGGTTTTGATGAAAAGGGCCGCAAGGCGAAACTTCGCCTTGATGTCGCCGAGTCAGCTTACGCGGAGCGTGCGGGCGTCATCCGCATCAAGCCCGGCGATCCGGCAGCGAGCGACGTGTGGCTGCGCGTGAGCAGTCCCTATGCCGACGAGGTGATGCCGCCGCCGGACTCGCACCAAGCGCTCACCATCGCGCAGAAGGAGAAAATTCGCCTGTGGATTGAGCAGGGCGCGAAGTATGCGCCGCACTGGTCGTTCGTCCCGCCGATCAAGGCGGCTCTACCTCCGACTGAAAATCAACAAGCAAAAGCCGGAAATCCCATCGACGCTTTCGTCCGCGCCCGCCTCGCGGAGGAGAAACTCGCGCCGGCCGCCGAGGCCGACCGCGCCACGCTCATTCGGCGCGTCGCTCTCGATCTCACCGGCCTGCCGCCGTCGGCCACGGAGGTCGCGGCGTTTGTGGCCGATCGGGCGCCCGACGCCTACGTGCGACTGGTGGATCGGTTGCTCGCGAGCCCGCACTTTGGCGAGCGGATGGCCCTCGATTGGCTGGATGCGGCGCGCTATGCCGACACCAACGGCTTCTCGATCGACGGTGGCCGCCACCTCTGGCTTTGGCGCGATTGGGTCATTCAGGCCTTCAACGACAACAAGCCCTACGATCACTTTCTGGTCGAGCAACTCGCCGGCGATTTGTTGCCCAATCACACCGAGGCACAGCTCATCGCGACGGGGTTCCAGCGCAACAACATGGTCACGCACGAGGGTGGCACGATCCCTGAGGAGAACCTGACCAACTACAACGCCGACCGCGTGAAGACCCTTGGCGAGTCGGTGCTGGGCCTCACTCTGGGCTGCGCCCAGTGTCACGATCACAAGTTCGATCCGATTACGCAGAAGGACTATTATCGGCTTTTCGCATTTTTTAATTCGCTCGGCGACAAGGGGCTCGATGGCAACGGCGGCATGAATCCCGGCCCTAGTGTGAAGGCCCGCACCGTGCTCAAGACCGACGAGGAACCCGCGCTGCGCGCGGAGATCGCCGCGCTGGAGTCAAAGCTCGCGCGGCGCGACGACGCGATTCTCGCCGCTTGGGAGCGCGACGAGCAGGCCCGGCTCGCCACGCGCGGGCGCGATCTCCGCGTGCTGCCGCTGCGGGCCGTGAAAGTCTCGACGCCGAATCGCGGTGCCGGCTTCGAGGTTACGCCCGAGGGGCGCGTGTTTCTCCGCAACCCGGGCGATCTTGCCGCGTTCGACATCCTCGCGGAGCTGCCGCGCGACGCCGGCCCGATCTCCGGCCTGCGCTTTGTGATGCATCCGGTGGAGGATGCCCCGCTGGGCGGCTGGGGTTACGGCCCCGCGCGCGCCACGCCCAACCGCGAGCCCGCCGTGAAGAACGCAAAGAAAATGCCGCCGCCCGCGGCCACGCAAAAGGGTTCGTTCAAGCTCACGGCGATTGCCGCGTCCGTCGACGCGGTGCCCGGGGACCAGGTCAATCTGCACAAGCTCGAAGCCTTCTCGCGCGTGACCGCCAGCTCCTGGGAGCCGGAAAATCCCGCGGCGGGCGTTCTCGACCCGCGCAACGATTCCGGCTGGTCACCTGACCTCGCGACCGAGGGCCCCGTGCATCTCACTGCCACTTTTGCGCGCCCGCTCGATCCCAGGTTGACGCCGCACCTCACGGTGCAGCTCAACTTCGGCGCCGGCAAAGTCATGATCCCCGGCCTCATCGAGGTCTGCGCGATCACGGGCACTGACGACGGCACGGACCTTCCCGCCGACATCGTCGCGACCTTTCAAATCGCTCCGGCCGGGCGCACGGCCGAGGCGGTCGCCGCGCTCGGGCGTCACTGCGCAGCGCACTCGACCGAACTGGCCCGCGACCGCGTCACTCTGGCCAATCTCCGGGATCGGCTGGCGGCGTTGAGCGAGCCGTTTACCACGATGGTGATGGATGTGGCCGCGAAGCCGCGCGCGACGCACATCCTGAATCGCGGGGATTATTCGCAGCCCGGTCCCGAGGTGACTCCGGGCATGCCCGCGGCGCTGCCGCCCCCGCCCGCCAGCGCTCCCGTGAACCGGCTCGGCCTCGCGCAGTGGATCGTGATGAGAGAAAATCCGCTCACCGCCCGCGTGGCGGTGAACCGG
>JBDSGI010000086.1:0-2697 GCA_039919035.1 Opitutaceae bacterium | reverse complement strand
TGGCGCGAGGCGCTGGTGTCCCGCGGCCTGCCGTTCACGGAGGTCCGCGGCGAATGGGCCGAGCGCGAACGGACGGCGATTGCGGCGGTGGAGGCCGGGCTTGCGCGACGGAGGTGAACAGCTACCTTCTTTACATCATGAGCGCCGCCGAAATCATCGAGCTGATTAAAAAGCTGCCGCCGAAAGAACAGGCGGAGGTGCGGGAGTTTGTCCGAGGGGAAGAACTTGCGCCGGATGGGATCCGACGAATCGATCGCGATCGAGCGAAGGAAATTGGGAAAGAAATCTTCGACCGCCATCCCGAGCTGTTTCGGAAGCTAGCGCAGTGACCACATGGAGCAGCCTCAGTTTTTGAGTTGGGAAACCGTCGAGGACCTACATCTCGAATCGCTGGCCCGCCACGGTGGTCTCGATGGAATCCGGGATAGCGGAGCGCTGGAGTCGGCTCTGGGCGCGGCGGAAAACGCTTATTTCTACGGTGCTGGCGACATCCATGTTATCGGCGCGGCGTATGCCTTTCACTTGGCTGAGAGCCAGGGGTTCATCGATGGCAATAAGCGCACTGCCATCGCGTGCGCCGCAACTTTTCTCCGTGCTAATGGCTGTGTGGATGGCGCAGATGACACGGTGCTCTACGACGCCATGATCGCCATCGCGGCTCGGCGGATGGACAAGGCGGGGCTCGCGATGGTGTTGCGGCGGCAGTTTCCGCGCCGCGGCTAAAGCGTCTTCAGCCGGAAGCTCCGATACTCGATCGTCATCGGCGGGCCGACGTGGACTTGCACGCCGATCAGGCCGTCGAATTTGCGGTGGGCCGCATCGTCGTCGATAACGATGCTCATCACGTGGCCGTTGAGGATGTGCGTGAGCACGTTGCCGCGAATGATGAGGTGGTAGTGGTTCCACTCGGCGCCGGTTTTCACGAAGGCCTTGAGCGCCTCCGGTTCGCCGAGCGAGGCGATGACGACGGGCTTGGCGTCGGGGCCGATGTGCACCATCTGACCGCGGCGCGCGAGAAAGGTTCGGCCGCGCTCCTCGTAGTTCTGGCCGGTGTGTTTGCTGGGGCCGTCGATGTCGGCTTGGTAACCGGCGAGCGACCACTTCGCGTCGGTGAGTTCGACGCTGCGGTAGTTGAGCCCGCTGTTGCCGCGCTCGGAGACGCGATATTCGACTTTGAGCTCGAAGTCTTTCGGCGCGCCGCCGCGCCAGATGAGAAACGTGTTTCGCTTGATGATCGTCTCGGGGGTGATTTCGCCGAAGATGCAGCCGTCCTGAACGCGCCAGTATTTCGGATCGCCGTCCCAGCCGTTTAGGGTCTTGCCGTCGAACAGGGGAACGAAGCCTTCGTCGATGGGGGCGGGCTGGGCGAGGCTGCGGGCAAGGGTGGCGAGAAGCAGGAGGGCGGCGAGCGCGGGGCGGGGAAGTTTCATGGGCAGCACCAGCGTGCGCATGGCGGCCGCGGGTGAAACATTATTTTCGACTTCACCGAGGGCGCGGGATTGCCTTGATGACCGCGTGAGCTCCGTTACCGAGTTGTCGTTCTGCGAACCGCCCCAACCCTCGATTATCCGCCCCATGAAAATCCGATTCACTTCCGTCGCCCTCTTGTTGTGTGCCCTCTCCGGCGCTTCCCCGCTCCTTGCCCAAGCTCCGAAGGGTGGCGACAAGGGCGGGGAGAAAAAAGCCCCGGCACCGAAGACGCCCGCGGACCTCGCGTTCGACGAGTTTGACAAAGCCCGCAAGGAACCGGGCGCGAAGGATCAGGCCCGCTTCCAAAAAGTAATCGCCGCCGGCGTCGCCTACCTCTTGAAGAATCCGACTCATGGACGCGTCAACGAGGTGATTCGGGAACTCGCCTTTTACGGGAACAACAACATCGACTCGAAGCAGCCCGCCCTGCGCACGTCCTACCTCTCGAATCTCCGCCTGGAGGTCACGAACCAGCGTTTCAAGGACGGCGTCAGCGAGCCGGCCGTGGCCGCGCTGCTGGCCGTCGATGCGGCGTCGGTTGATGCCGAGGTGCGCGGGGCGCCCAATCCGGCGGCCGTGTTGCCCTCACTGCGCGAGAAGATCGACGCGCTGGCTGAGGCGCCGCAGTCGGGACGCTATCTCGTCGATCGCGAGCGCTCCTATGCGCATCTTCTCATCGCTGTATCGGGGTCAAATTTTGCCAAGGCGGAAGAGCATTTGAAAAAATTACTGACGCACGCCGACAAAGGCATCGCCGGCATGGCGCAGACCGAGCTCAACATCATCGAGGTCCGCAAAGCGCCCTATGATCTCAAGTTCACCGGCCTCGACGGCAAGGAAGTCGATCTCGCGCAACTGCGCGGCAAGGTCGTCGCGCTTTATTTTTGGAGCACCACGAACAAGACCTCGATGACCAACCTTGAGGGACTGCAGCGCGTCATGTCCGACTATCGAAAGAAGGGCTTCGAGATCGTGACCGTGAATTTCGACAAGGAGGAGGATCGACCGAAGGTCCTAGCCGCCATCAAGACGGCCGGACTCAAGTGGCCGGTTCATTTCGACGGCAAAGGGGCGAAGAACGCCTTCGCTCCGAAATTAAACGTGACCGGCGTCCCGGCCCTGCTCCTCTTCGACCAGAAGGGGATTTTGCAGACGTCCATGCAGGGTCTCACACTCACGCCCAACCTGCCCGCGAACCAGATTGAAGGTCAGTTGAAGCGCCTGCTC
>JBDSGI010000085.1:0-11332 GCA_039919035.1 Opitutaceae bacterium | reverse complement strand
TCGTGGCCGTTGAAGATCGCGCGGAAACCCTCGGGCGGCTTTGGCTCCGCGGCGCGGAGGCCAAACGGGAGAGCGACGAGGGCGAGGAGACGGAGAAGCCGGTTCATGGGGTAAACGAAAGGACTTAGTTGGCGGTTTTCTTTTTCCGCTTCGGCGCGGCGGAATCCTTCGCGGCGTCGGCGGGGGGCGCGGCGGGTTTCACCAGCGTGGGTTCGCCTTTGAGCCAACCTAGGGAAGCGAGGAACTTGTCGGTCGCGACGAGCGTCGCGAAATAGGCGCTGTTGTCGCCGCGGCCGTAGTTGAAAAAGCCGTGGGTCTGGTCGGCGAAACCAACGAGTTCGCAGCGGTTGCCGGCGGATTTCATCTCTCGGGCAAACGCTTCGGCGGTCGTGTAGGGCACGGTGGTGTCGGCCTGACCGTGAAAAATAATCGTCGGGGGCGCGCCCCGTTTCACGTGATGGGCAGGCGAGAGCGCGGCGGGTTCCGCGCCGAGGCGGGCGGCGCCGAGGTCGGTGCCGAAACCCTTCAGATCGAGGCCTGGCATCGGCGCGAGGACGAGGGCGGGGTTGAAGAGCACCAACGCATCGGGCACGCAGCTGACGGAGGTGTTTTCGCCCGCTTCGTCGAGGCCGGGCAAAATCGTCGCGGCCGCGATGTGACCGCCGGCCGAGCCGCCGCCCGCCGCGATGCGGTGCGGGTCGAGGCCGAGCCGAGCGGCGTTGGCGCGCAGCCAGCGCACGGCGGATTTGGCGTCGGCGACGCACGCGGCGGCCTTCACCTGGTGGCGCGAAGCGACGCGATAATCGGCGGTGATGGCGACGATGCCGCGGGAGGCGAGGTAGCGGCAGTGTTGCTCAAACTGCGTGGGCGAACCGCTGGTCCAGCCGCCGCCGAAGAAGAAAACGATGGCTGGCCGGTTTTCCTTCAGGCCGCCGGCGGGCTCGAAAATCCAGAGCGAGAGCTTGGTGTCGCCGGCGGTCTTATAGACCTCGGCGCGCGCGCCCTCGAAGGCGGGCGGGTAGGCTTGGGCGGCATACGACGGAACGGCGGCGGCGAACAACGCGAGCGCCGCGAGGCGAAGAACAGGGTGGCTCATGCCAGCACTCCAAGGCGCGGTCGGCCCAAATGCCAGAACGATTCTGGCGCGCGCGGCCCGCGCCGCTCACTCCTTCGCGGTGGCTTTTTTGTTTTTGCCCTTTTTCGCGGCGCCGGGCTCCGGGCCGTCGCTGTCACCGGCGCCGGCGCCCCAGAGTGGTTTCGCGTTGGATTTGTCCCACGTGTCCCAGAGCGCCTGAAGCTCGCGCACTCGGTCCGGATTCGCGGCGGCGAGGTCGCGGTCCTCGTGGATGTCGGCGGCGAGATTGTAAAGTTTCGCGGCGGAGACGGGCTGGCGGCCGCCGGTGTTGGTCTCGGCGTTGGTGTCGTAGCGGACGAGCTTCCAGTCGCCGCGGCGGATCGCCATCTGTTCGCCGAAGCGCCAGTAGAGCGCGTCGTGCGGCGCGCCGGACTTTTCCCCGGCGAGAAACGGCAGCAGGTCGACGCCCTCCAATTTCCACTCGGGCCGGGGCGCGATGCCGGCGGCGGCGAGCGCGGTCGCGTGGAGATCGAGCTGGATCGCGGGCGATGCGAACACGCCGGGCTTTACGCGGCCGGGCCACGCGACGACGAACGGCACGCGGATACCGCCCTCGAGGGTGGTGCGCTTGCTGCCGCGCAGCGGGTCGTTGCGCGAGGCGTTGACGGTGACGCCGATCATCGTGGGGCCGCCGTTGTCGCTGATGAAAAACACGAGCGTGTTCTGCTCTTGCCCGGTGGCGGCCAGCTTGGCGCGCACGGTGCCGATCGCGTCGTCCATCGCGGACATCATGGCGGCGTAGGTGCGGCGGCGTTCGTCAGCGATGTGCGCGAATTTTTTCAGCCGCGCGTCGGTCGCGTGCATGGGGGTGTGGACGGCGTTGAACGCGAGGTAGAGAAACCACGGGTGCGCGCGGTGGCGCTCGATGAACGCGCAGGCCTCGCGGCCGAACGCATCGGTCGTGTAGTCGAGTTCGTTGATCGGCTCGGAGCCGCGCAACATGCCGCTCACGTCGAAGTAGCTGTGCGCGCCGCCGAGGAAGCCGAAGAACTCGGCGAAGCCGCGCTGGGGCGGCCGCATCTCGGGCTGGTTGCCGAGGTGCCATTTGCCGACGAGCGCGGTGGCGTAGCCGGCGGTGCCGAGGCGATTGGCGAGCGTCGTCTCGGTGACGGGCAGGCCGTTTGCGCCGCTCGGATTATATTCGTGGCCAAAGCGCGTCTGGTAGCGGCCGGTGAGCAGGCCGGCGCGCGTGGGCGAGCAGTAGGGGCCGCTCACGTAGCCGTTGGTGAAGCGCACACCGGCGGCGGCGAGCGCATCGAGATTCGGGGTCGGGATATCCTTGCAGCCGTGGAAGCCGACATCGGCGTAGCCCATGTCGTCGCCGACGATGAGGAGGATATTCGGGCGCGTGGCCGGAGCGGCGGCGAGCGTGGTGGCGGCGAAGAGGGAAACGCAGAGCGACGAGAGGAAGTGTTTCATGGGGTGGATGGGGAAATTCGGGCGCGTGGCGGCGTCGTGCGCGAGCGAAAATTACGCACGGGCTTCAGGATTCGCGTCGGGGCACGAGCGCGACGCGGAGGCCGATGTGGTCGGCGTCGCGCTCGGGCTCGTAGCGGAGGCGCAACGCGGAGCGGCAAAACTCCGGCGCGTCCATCCACGCGCCGCCGCGGCGCACACGCGAGTAGGTGCCGTCGCGATTCCGCTCGCCCGGCCGGTCCGACAAATCGGGGTCGAGGCCGCCGGGGAGCTGGGCGTGATACCAGTCGCGGCACCACTCGAATTCGTTGCCGTGCATGTCGTGCAGGCCCCAGGCATTGGGCGGATAACTCCCGACCGCCGTCGCGGAGCCGGCGGGATAGCCGCGCGGCTCGCCGCGGAAGGGGCGGCCGAGGTTGGCCTGACGCGCGGTGAGAGAATGGCCGAAGGCAAACGCCGTCGTCGTGCCAGCGCGGCAGGCGTATTCCCACTGCGCCTCGGTGGGCAGGCGAAATTCCCATCCGGTCGGCAGCTCGCCGGCAGCGCGTGCCACGGCGGTGAGCTGGCGGCAGAACGCCTCGGCTTCGACGTAGCTGACCCAGTAAACGGGAAAATCGTCGCCCCGCCCCGCGATGAGTTCGCCCGCGATCGGGCGGAAGCGCAGCCACTGGCGTTGCGTGACCTCGAATTTGCCGAGCCAGAATCCGCTCGTAAGCGTGACCTCAACCTGGGCTTCGTCGGCTCGCCGGCCGGGTTCCTCGGCCGGGCTGCCCATGAGAAATTTTCCCGGCGGGCACCAGCAAAGCGCGACCCCGGCGAGGGTGCGCTCGGCGCCAGCCTGACTGGCGGTGAACGGGCGAGCGGGGTCCGCCGGGCCGGCCTCAGGTATTTGTGCACTAACGCGGTCGACCCAGCCGAGCGCAATTAGGCAGCTGGCGAAGAGTGCGGCGCGATGCGGAATCATGGACGGGGGTGGCTGAAGCTGACTGAGGCAAAAGAGTGAGACTCGTTCCGCGAGGTCGCCAGCAGAGCGCTACCGCTTGTGGCCGCGCCAGAACCGCTGCATTTCCAAAAACGTAAACGAGGCCGACCAGCCGAGCAGCATCCAGCCGTTGAGCGCCTCTGTTGCCGCGATGAAACGAATCGGGCCCACTGGCACCACGTCGCCATAGCCCACGGTGGTAAAGGTCACGAAGGAGAAATAGACGTGGTCCAGCCAGCCCAGCTCCGTGGCCTCCGCGGTCGCACGGGCGATTCGGCCGAAACCCTCCACGCCATTGAGCAGGCTGTAGCCGGCGGCGTAGATCCAAATCTCGAGGACGTGGGTCATCAGCAGACCGAGAATCAGCACCAGCACGCGGGTGCGATGGAGCTGGCTTAGCCGGTCGAGCCAGACCGAAAGCGCCCGCAGCACTTCGTAGTGCAGGAGCACACAGACGATCACCAAGAGGACCGAGATGGCCGCGACGCCATACTGGGCGCCGGGCAACGCGGGCAATTCCAAGACCGAGATTGGTGCGTAAAAAACGATGGAGGCGGAAGGGGGAGTCACGCGGGTTGCCGCGCGAATCTGGAGCCATGACGGGGCCGGCGCCAGCCCGGATCGCGGGCGCTCAGGCCGCGCGGGGCTTTTCGTCTCCCGCTTCCGGCTGGGCCCCGAGGTTGGTCAACGACGGGACGGGCTGCGGGGGGTTTTGATAATGAATTGGCGTCGGGTTGGTGACGACGAGTGAACTACGCGCCGGAAAGTCCCCGTGGTTTTCCAAGGTGTAGCGCCGCGATTTTCCGGCGGAGTGGGTGTAAACAAACAGCAGTTCGCTGACACCGAACTCGGCCGCGAGGTGCTCTGCCGCGGCGATTTCCGCCTCGCTGTCGTTCCACTCAAACAGAATGTATTTCCACACGACGCGTGTGCCCGCGCCAATCGCAGTGGCGGCCGCGTCGCGGAGGAACCGCAGAGCCTGGGTCACGTCACCGCGGACCCGCTGGCGCGCGTAGTTTTCCTGCCCCACGCCGTCGCACGACACCATGATTTCGTCGATGCGCCGACCGGCGGTCTCGGTGTGAAAATCGAAATTCCCACTGGTAATCAGGCGCTGTGGGCTCGCCGGGAAATACTCCCGCGCGAGATCGACGAGCGCGGGAAAGTTTGGGTGCATCAGCGGTTCGCCTTGGCCGCAATATTCGAACTCGCCGATGGCGTAGCGCTCTTCGCGCAAGCTGCGCAAAATGCGCTCAAACATGCCGAGGTCCATATGGCGGCGCGGGAGCCGGACCCGTGCATCCGCGAAATTGGCGCAGCCCGGGCAGCGCAGCCGGCAGGCGAGAGAGGGCTCGACTTGGAGTTTGCGGAGGCGCTTTTCCCGCAGCGGATCGGCCAAGGGCTCGTTGGGCCGAAAGAACGCGCAGCGATCGCAAACGGCCGGCCACGGTTTCCGCTCCTCGCGCAGGGCGTCCCGGATGTGGCGGTAGCGATGATTGGTCAGGAGCGCGGTGGCAGACCACCGGTCGAGTTGCGGGCGAATGATCCCGACCAATACATTTTCACCGGCGTCGTCGTTGCACGGCACGTCGCCGTTGCTGCGCACGTAAAGCGTGTGGAGGATTTCACAGTTCATGGCGCGTCGCCGGCTGCGACAATTTCGCCACCCCAACCCGCTACTCTCGAAGGATCGAAGCCGCGCCGCTACTTCTTCGGCCGGCGGCCGACGCCCCAGATGAGCCAGCCCGCGAGGGCGAGCAGCAGGACCAGCCACCACAAATAACGCAGTTCGCGCGCGGCCATCTCGACGAAGGCGACGGCGCTGGGGAAAAGGAGGAGCAACCCGATCGCCACGAGGGCCAGCGAGCCGAATTGGAGGAAGGCGCGGGTGCGCGGGGTCACGGCAGGGAAGAATTCTCCACGGGCCCAAGGGGCAGGAGCAGTGCGGCGCCGTCGTTGGCGGGACCCGAGGGCACGACCATCGGCGAACGGCCATTCCAGCGCTCCACGATTTTCCAGCGGAGATAGGACGGGCTCTGCCGGAGCGCCTCGCCCCGCACGCGGATGGCCTCGGCCTCGCCCTTGGCGCTGATGACGGCGGTCTCCGCCTCAACCTGAGTTTGAACTTGGGTGAAACGCGCTTGGTTCGCCTGTTGCTCGGCGACCATCTTAGCCTCGATCGCTTTTTCGAGTTCGCTGGAAAGGTTGATGTCGCGCAGGACGATGTCCTCCACGATGAGCAGCGTGCCGATCTTCTGCGCGGCGGCGGCGAGGGTTTTCATCTTAATTTCCTCGCGGCTCTTCACGATCAGCTCGGCGGTCAGGAGCGCGGTGACTTCCTTGATCGCCTCCTGCACGCGGGGGGCGATGAGGCTGTCGAACGGATCGCCGGCGAACTCGCGGTAGATTTGCACGACCGACGCTTCCGGCACGCGGTAGAGCACGCGCAGGTCAATTTTTACCTGCTGGAGATCGGAGGAGAAGCAATCGGCGCGGACCGTTTGGGTTTTCTGCTGCACATTGACCGTTACGATGGTGGTGACAAACGGCGCCTTGAAGCCGAAGCCGGGGGGAATGAAATGATCCTCGGTCTTGCCCAGTGTGACCTTGAGGCCGCGCGTGCCGGGCTCGATCACGTAGGTGGTGGCGGTGGAGATGAGCAGCAGCACGAAGCCGAGGAGGGCCACGCCGATGAGCTTGGGCACGGGAGAGGGATTCATGGGTTTAGCGGCGGGCGGGAGTGTTGGCGGGGGCAGGCGCGGCGGTTCCCGGTTTCTGGTTCTTGAGCCGTTCGATTTCGGTGAGCGTCAGCACCACTTTCTCCCCTCCGCCGATTACCACCGGCGCGATGCCATCCCACTTGTCGACGATCTGGAGATCCACGAAGGCGGGATTCTGTTTCAGCGCCTCGCCGCGAATCATGATCGACTGCGCCTCGCCTTTGGCGCGGATGACGGCGGTGTCGGCCTCGATTTGGACGCGCTGCTGGAAATATTTCGATTTCGAGGCCTCCTGCTCCTGCACCATTTTGGCTTCAATGGCGTGCTCAAGCTCCTTCGTCAGCGCGATGTTTTGGATCACGATGTCCTCGATGACGAGGAGCGTGCCGAGCTTGCGCTTGGCGATCTCGAGCGAGCGGGTCTTAATCTGTTCGCGGTTCTTCACGATCTGCTCGGCGCTTTGCAGGGCGGCGACTTCCTTGAGCGCCTCCTGCACGCGCGGGGCGATGAGACTGACAAACGGACTGCCGTAGTAGTCTTGAAACAGTTTGACGACCGAGGCCTCGGGCACGCGAAACAGCACCTTCAGGTCGATGGTGATTTGCTGGAGATCGGATGAGTAGCACTCTGCTTTGTCCTCGGCGGTCTGCTGCCGGATGGAGACCTGATTGATCGCGGTAATGAACGGCGCCTTGAGCCCGAAGCCCTCGGGTTTAAACGCCTGTGAGACTTCGCCCAGCGTGACCTGCACGCCGCGATAGCCGGGCTTCACGACATAAGTGCCGGAGAACGCCATGATGACACCGCAAAAAAGCAGCAGGGCGACTCCGAGGATTCTGGCGATGGTTTGCGGGGGCATGGTGGCGGTGAAGATCCCAGTGTTGGTTGCGCGGCGGGAGATACAAGCATCCTGCGCGGAAACTATGGGCCGGTGGTGAGCCGGGCGGACGGAACGCGACCGTTACGCGGCCGCTCGCGTGATTGTCACACGGACGTTGCTCTCGCGCCACCGCGCTGTCACAGGGGAGGCAGACAGTCTTTTTTCCCATGAACCCAAACCCCGCCCTCTCCGGCCGCGCGATGTCCCGTCGCGCGGCGCTCGTCTTCGTCGCTTCGTTGCCCGCCGTCGTTTTCGGCGCGGTCGACGAAGTCGTCTCGCTCCAGAACTTCGTCGTCACCGGCTCCAACATCAAGCGGCTCGACATGGAGAAGGTCGTGCCGATCACCGTCATCGATCAGGACGCGATGGCGGCGCGCCAGGCTCTCCTGCCGGTGGATCTCCTCACGTCGCTGCCCTCGGTGGTGAATCTGCCGGAAAACGAGACCCGTCTCGGCTCCTCCGGCGCCCGCGGTGACAACGCCAACATCAATCTCCGCAACCTCGGCGCCACCGGCACGCTGATTCTCGTCAACGGCCGCCGCATGGCGATCAACCCGATGACCGCCGGCCTCTCCCAAGCCGTCAACGTGAACCAACTCCCCACGCAGGGCATCGAGCGCATCGAGGTGCTGCGCGACGGCGCCTCGGCCATCTACGGCTCCGACGCGGTCGGCGGCGTGATCAACTACGTGCTCAAGCGCTCGTTTTCCGGCACCGAGGTGATGCTGCGACAGGGCTTTACCGAGGGCGGCGGCGGGGCGAGCACGCAGGCCACGGTGACGTTTGGCGCGAATTTCGCCAAAGGACGCGGCCGTTTCTTCGGCACCGTCGAGGCGCTCTACAAGGAGGCGATTTTCCTCCGGGAGCGCGATTTCAGCGCGACCTCCAACCTCACGTCGAAAGTGCCCGCGCCGTTCAATACCCTCGGCGGACCCTTCGACGCCCGCACCGCGCGCGGCCGCTATCCGATTTTCCGCCTCGGCACCGCCACCGCCAGCAACTGGTTTCGCCCGGTCAACGGCACGCCCGCGCTCACGACCGTCGCCCCGACCTTCGCCGCCAATCCGGAATTCTACCTCGATCTGAACGAATTCGGCATGGCCTCGCCGCGGATGGCGCGCGCCAATTCGTTTTTCTCTGTCGAATATGATGTGACCAAAAGCGTCACTGCCTTTGCGGACTTTTCCTACTACAAGGCCGACTCCACGATGGTCCGCCAGCCCATCGCCCTCAACGCCCCGACGACCGACAAGCTCGGCGTCATGCCGATCGACAATCCCTACAACCCCTACGGCTCGCGTTTCTACAGCGCGACCGGCGCGCCCAATGCCGACGGCACGCCGCGCCTCACCGGCGCCCCGCGCGCGATCAGCCTGGTCTCCGTCACCCTCCCCGATCTGGGCGTCGAAAAAATCTCCACCACCGCCGACGTCGTGCGGTTTGCCGCCGGCTTCAAGGGCAAGCTCGGGGACACGTGGACTTGGGAATCCTCCGGCTTCTACAATCGCGTGAAGGGCGAAGACAAAGCCTTCCCCGACGTGCGCGAAAGCTTGCTCCAAGCGGCCCTCGCGCGCACGGACGCCAACGCCTACAATCCCTTCGGCTACACGTTCAAGGTGCAGAACGGCGCCGTCGTCGCCGACCGGCCCTACACCAATCCCGCCGCCGTCGTGGATTCGTTTGCCGCCGTCTTTGCCCGCAACGCCACCAGCTCCATCGCCAGCGGCGACCTGCGTTTCACCGGTCGTCTCTTTCGCTGGTGGGCCGGCGACATCATGGCCTCCCTCGGCGGCGAATATCGCAAAGACAAACTCGACGACCTGCGGCCTCCGTTTAGTGGCGAGAATCCCGCCGACTCCGGTCTTGCGACGACCGACAATGATTTTCTCCTGCACCCGCCGCGGCCCGATGTCAGGGGCAAGCGCAACATCACCAGCTTCTACGCCGAGATTGTGGTGCCACTCGTCAGCGCCGAGCGTGGGGTGCCGCTCATCAACACGCTCGAGCTCACCGCCTCCGGCCGGCGAGAGACCTACAGTGATTTCGGCGACACCACGAAGCCGAAAGTCGGCCTCAACTGGCGCCCCCTCTCCTGGCTGATGCTGCGCGGCTCCTACAACGAGGGCTTCATGGCCCCGAGCCTTGCCGCACTCTTCACCACGCCGCGCTGGACCATCTCCGCGGGCGCCGGCGATATCGACACCTACCGTAATCCCGTGACCAACGAGGGCGCCTACGTGCAGCGCACTTACTTCGGCGGCAACCCGAGCCTCCAGGCCTCCGAGTCCAAGGGAAAAACCTACGGCATCGTGATCGACGTTCCTGGCATCAAGGGCCTCAGCCTCACCGCCGACCAATGGCGCATTGAGCGCACGAACCTCCTCGGCCAGCGGAGCACCGCGCAAATTCGCGCCAGTGATGTTGCGCTCCTCCAAGCCTACACCAAGGCCCAGCTCGCCGCCGGCCGCACGATTAGCCAAATCGACCTCGGCAGCGGCACAGCCACCTACAAAGGCGATCCTGACGTGGTGCGTTATGCCGTGACCGCGGAGGACACCACCGCCTTCGCGCCCTACAACGCCGCGAACCCGAACAACCCGCAGGGCGTCGCCGGCAAGATTTTTTCCGTCAACCAGCCGTTCATCAACATCGCCACCAGCGATCATGAGGGCGTCGATCTCGGTCTGCGCTATGTGCTGCCGAAGCTTCCGTTCGGGCAGGTTGTGCTCAATTCGGAGTGGGCTTACCTCGTGAAATCCCGTTCAGTCACGCGCCCCGCGAACCAAGCTGCGATCGAAGCCAACGATCTGAATGTGAACGGCGCCTCGCGCTGGCGCGGCACGACCAATGTCACGTGGCGCCGCGCCGCGTGGACCGCCAACCTCGGCGCTTACTACGTGGGGCCCTGGCAAGATTCCGGCGCCACCACGACCGCCGCGCTTTACGATTCGCTCGGCCGGCCCAACTACATTGCGAAACATTTCACCGCGGGGGCATTCGCCTACCGCTACGTCGTGCCCTCGACGATCGCCTATAATGCGTCGGTCGGTTACCGTTTCAGCGCCAACGCGAGCCCGTGGTTCCGGGGCACGCGGGTGCGCGTCGGCGTCGTCAATCTCGCCGACAAGGCCCCGCCGATCGCCTCCGGCGGTTTTGGCTACAATCCCGGCGTGAGCCAGAGCCTGCTCACCGGCCGCTCCTGGTCGCTCGAGCTCACCAAATCGTTTTGAACGTCATGCCTCGTCCCGCGCTGCTCGCCTTCGCCGGATTCGTCGCCGCTTCGTTCGCGCTCGTTGCGGCCGAAACGCCGCCGCCAAATCCGGAGCGCGAAGCGACGCGGGCGTGGCTGGCGTCGCTGCCCGCCGCCGCGAAACCCGAACTGACGCGGCATGGTCTCGTGGCCGAGGAGTTGCGGCGTTGGAAAGTGCGCGGCGCGAACCAAGGCGTGGCGGTGGACGACCGGTTTTTCTACGGCATCGGCAACTACGTGGTCGGCAAATACGACAAGGTTACCGGCGAGCGGGTCGCGGAGTGGGTGGGCCTGCGCGGTGGGGCGACGATCCACCTGAACGGGGGTCTTGTGCAGGACGGATTGCTCGTGCTCGCGCACTCGAATTTTCCGCAACTGCCGATGGCCAGTTCGCTGGAGTATTTCGATCCCGCCACGGTGCGACCGGTGAAGTCCCAGAGCCTCGGCATCCGCCACGGCTCGCTGACGTGGGCGGAGAAGAGAGATGGCTTTTGGTGGGCGTGCTTCGCGCACTACAATGATCAGGGCACCGCGCCGGGCGCCGACAACCGGTCCACCGTCGTCGGAAAATTCGATGAGCGCTGGCAGGTCGTGGAGTCGTGGCTGTTTCCACCGCAGGTCGTCGCGAGTTGGGGCAGGAGCAGCAGCTCCGGCGGCAGCTGGGGTGACGACGGCCTGCTCTACACCACCGGCCACGATGAAAAGGATCTCTACGTGCTGCGCCTGCCGAAAATGGGCGTGACCCTCGACTACGTCACCACGATTGCGGTGCCCTTCGAGGGCCAGTCGTGGGCGTGGGACCGCTCTGACAAACGCGTAGTCTACGGCATCTCACGCACCTCGGGCGAAGTGATCGTTGCGCGCATCCCGGAACTGCCCGCGAGCCTCCGCTGATGGGATGGCTCAGCGCGCGAGAGCGGGTCGCCGGCGCATCCGCACGACGGGCATC
>JBDSGI010000084.1:0-5571 GCA_039919035.1 Opitutaceae bacterium | reverse complement strand
TCTGGAAAAGATTCTGGCCATAGACCGCCACCGTCCACTGGTCGAAGCGATAGCGCAACTGGGCGTTGGCGATGCCATAATTCCTCTGCGAAAACATCGCGGTGTTGCGCTCATCGTAGTAGGTGCGCCCGACGCCGATGTAGCTGGCGTTGACCGAAAAACCCTGGCCGAAATCCACCGTCACGCCCGTGCTCACCGTGCCGCTCGGCACAAAGGGCACGCGCTTGCCATTCACGCTCAGCCCCAAGGAATCGCGATGGTTCTCAAACCTCGCCGAGGTGTAGCCCGCCTGAAAATCCCACCACACGCGCTCAACCGGGCTCCACATGAACTTCGCCTCGAAGCCGCGCGAGCTCACCTCCTTGGCGTTGATCACAACGTAATCCGTCGAACCCGGCACCGTGCGCTCAAACTGGTAGCCGTCGATTTTCGACCAGAAGCCGAGGATACTGCCACCGAACCGACCCTTGGGCGCGCCAAACGTCAGGCCAATCTCGCTCGCCCACTGCTTCTCATCGGTGAAGCGCGCCAGCGTGGGACTGCCGGTAAACGCGCTGTAGCCCTCGGGCCGGCGCGCCAGCGAAGTCCGCGCCTGCACATTCAACGAATCGGACAGCACATGCACGACGCCGACGGAAGCCGAGGCCCGTGCGGACTTTTGCGAAACCACGAGCGGCGCATCCTGCGGCGCAGGGAAGCCGAAACTATTTGTGGCCGCCTTCGTGCGGGAGATGTCGGACTCGTTGCGCTCGAGCCGCACGCCCGCCTTGAGTGTCGTTTGCCGCGCGATGGGCTGATCGAGGTTCGCGTAAACCGCGAGGTTGTCTTGACCGAGATCGGCGATCGTGCGCTCGGTCTGCACGAAGTTCGGCGGCACAAACGTGCTCGGCGGCACCACAAACTGCCGCAGCGCGTTGCCGGCATTGTCAGTGTTGAGATAGAACAATCCGGCACGCCACTGCGCCTTGTCGGCGCCGGGCGTGGATTCGAAGCGCACTTCCTGCGTCCATGTTTTCTCGTGCTGCACCACCCGCGAAAAAGCCAGCGGCAGCGGCGAGAGATCAAGGTCGGTCGCGGAGGGATCGACGTCGAAGGTCTGCCGCGAAGTCGTCGCGATCAGGGTGCCGGCGTCGAACTTCCGCTTGGCCTGCAACGAAAACTGCAGTCGCTCGATTTTCGTCGTGCCGTTGAGGTCGGATGCCACCGCGAAGCGATCCGGACTGAAAAGCGAGGTCAGGCGGCCCGCGTCGTCGCGGATGCGCTCGACCACGATTCCGGCGCGCAACTGGGTCTTCTCATCAGGGCGAAAAAACAACGCACCCCGGCCGGCCACCGAGCGGCGGTCGTCCGCTGTGATTTTTTTCGTGGTGTTGGTGATGAAGCCTTCGCGATCCGCGAGGCCAACGCTGGCGCTGTAGCCGAACTGCTTTCCGATCGGGCCGTCGAACGCTGCCTGTAGCGCCGAGTAATTGAACGAGCCGTAGTCCAGCAACAGCGCCCCCTGATGCCGCGCCCCCGGAACCCGGGTCTTGATATCGATCACGCCGCCCGGGGCGTTGCGCCCATAGTCCGTGCCCTGCGGGCCGGCTTTTACGACGAAGCTTTCCACCCCGAGCAATCCGCTCGGGTAGGACGACACCGACCCGCCCGGCACATCGTCCACCGAGAGGGCGACCGACGGATTCGTGAAGAAAATGGAGTTGGTGATGCCGCGAAGCGAGAGCACGTCGCCATACCCGCGGGTGTCGCTGTTGCTGGTCGCCAGATTCGGCGCGAGGCCGGTGACATCCTGCAACTGGACGACCGCACGCTGTTCGAGCTGGTAGGCGTTGAGGACCGCCTGGGAGTTTTGAATGCGGAGCCCATCGACACCGAACTCCGACTCGACCTTAAACGGCGACATCACGGTTGCATTCCCCTCGGCGGCGAAACTTGAGCTGGCAGCGGCCCAAAGGCCGATCACCAAGGTGGAAAGGCGCAAGCGCCGCGAGGAACGGGAGGTAGTCAGCATGGTGGGAGGATTTGGTTGCAAAAGCGGTCGCGGCGGAGGTGCCAAGACCCGTGAATAGACGCTTAACCCCTGTCCCAAGGTGCGGCAGGCCGTCCAGTTTTTTCGCAAGGCGAGATCCGCCCACAGCACCACAGTTGCGGCGGGTTATCATTCGCACAAACACTCTTGACCACCCTTGGAACGTGTCCGGGCCGCTTTCCCAAACGCCGCGACCCTCATACTTGACAGAAGGTAGCGCCCCGGTGTCGTGCCGTGGATCCTTCTCGTTTGTCAATGCACCTGTTCGCCATGCAACTCCGCTCAATAGTCTGTCTGTCGGGTTTACTGCTTTCCGTGACCGCCGCTCAAGTCCAGAGCGCGGACCGCGTGTTACATCTGCGATATGGCGACAAGAAGATCGTTATCGCTCCAGCTGATTTTGAGAAGCTGAAACCAAGCGAGGTCGAGGCGGCTGACGACGACGGTCGCCACCGCTTCCGCGGCGTCGCCATCCATGATCTGTTGCACTTGGTCGGCGCGCCGCCGGGAGACAGGCTGCGCCGGCCGACCTTGTGCTTGGTCGTTCGAATCAAGGGAGCGGATGGGCTGGTGTGCGCGTTCGCGCTCGCGGAATTCGAGGAAGGATTCACCGACCGCACGATCATTCTGGCTTCGCACCAAGATGGCGCGCCGCTGCGGGGTGATGTCGGCCCGTGGCGGGTGATTGCGCCGAAGGACACGCGGTTCGCCCGTTGGGTCCGGCAGGCCGTATCAATCGAGGTCATTTCAATCGAAAACGACGCCGGATCCGGGGACGCGTCGCAGCCTGAAAAGGCCGCCGTGCGAGCCAACGAGCACATCAAATTCGCTCCCGCCAAGTGAGGTTCGGCCGGCTTCTAAGATGAGGTAGAAGACCCGCCTCCCCGCCCTCCTCGTGGCGTTTCTGGCCGCGACCATCCTTGGCGTCGAGGTCCGAAGCGACCTGGCTGCTGCCGTAGAACGTCGAAATCTATGAAACCGCACCTATACCTCGGAGCGACAGCAACATGAAGAACGTGCCGGGCGCTCCGCGGCTTCTCTAAATTGCGTTGGCGAAGCTATTGAGGAGGCCATCGGCCTTAATTCGTTTTCTTCGGACTCCCATAGGAAGTCACGCGTTTGAAGTCAGTCCAGTGGTAGTCTATCGGATCGCCCAATTTTGAAATCGTCACACTGGCGGTGCTGCCGCTTTGAACCTCGCCGGCCGGCCGCACCGGATCCTCCGCCGCCGGTTCCAACCGGACATCGAGGTCCAATTCGGTAATCCGGGCCAGCCCCAGTAAAACCGCAATCGGCTGACGCAGGCTCGCCTCCATCCTGGTCATGTTGCCACTCTCCTTGTCCACCGTGATGACGACGGCGATCTTATCGACCGCGAGCAGGCGCGCTACCTCTGGGCGCAACACGATTTCAAAGCGCGCTTCCGTCGGTGTTTCGTCCAGCAGTTTGGCCCGCTCCAGATCGAGATATTCACCCGGCGGTTTGACGCCGTGTTTGCGAGTCTTCCCATTTTTCTTCTTTTCCCATTTCAGGCGCTGTTCGGCCGACGCGGGCCGCCCGTCGATCGCGATCAACCGCCAGCGCTCGCTGTCGGGCAGCGAGGGATCGTAGCGCTCGATCCGTTCCTCCTTCACTTTGCCATCGTCGTGGAGATACCGCGTCTGCTGCGTGAGGCCAAATCGTCCCGGCCCGTGCTCCACTGCTCGAAGGCCTGCGCCAGCAGGGGCGGGGGTGCCGCCGGCAATCCGGCCGCGCTGGCACCGCATAAAATCACACTGAACAGGAAGAGACGGAAAAGCATCGGATAACGACTGACAGCCGGTTCGGCTCAAAGTGTCCCCTGGCCGCCGGCCGGTTAACTTAACTAACCAGAGAAATGAGCTTCGCCGGGAACCAAGGATCGCGGAAGAGAACTATCACCAGGATGAAAGCAGCCTTGCCTCGGACTCGTTCGCTCTGCCTTGCGTCCCTAGTCAGACCAACGCTCGGCCCCGCTTCATGATGACCGCACCTGCCGGCGGGCCTAGAAACGCACCCAAACATGCCCCACGCAGATGGCGCCGGTGGCTGCTGCTCGCTGCGGGCTGCGCCCCCTGCCTTTTCACGTCCTGCGTCAGCACCTCAAGCGAGAAGCAAATCCGCTATGAACTGACGCACCGCTTCGCCGTCAAGGATCCGCAGTTCCTGCGCAGCATGGGCCAGCTCCTCGGCCCCGCCATCGTGTCCGGCAATCGGGTCAAGGCCCTGCAAAACGGCGATGAGATTTTTCCGGCCATGCTCGCGGCAATTCAAAACGCCCGGCAATCAATCGTGTTTGAGACCTACATTTACTGGTCGGGCGAAATCGGTCAGAAATTTTCCGACGCCTTGAGCGAGCGGGCGCAGGCCGGCGTCAAAGTCCACGTCCTGCTGGACTGGCTGGGCGCCGGAAAAATCGATGGAAAATTTCTGGAGGCCATGAAGGCCGCGGGGGTGGAGCTGGAGCGCTATCATCCCTTGCGCTGGTATAACCTGTCCCGGCTCAACAATCGCACCCATCGCAAGCTGCTGGTGGTGGACGGTCGCATTGGTTTCACGGGCGGGGTCGGCATCGCCGATGCGTGGTCCGGCAACGGAGACACGAAGGATCACTGGCGCGACTCGCACTACCAAATCGAGGGGCCGGCAGTGGCGCAGATGCAGGCGGCCTTTGGCGACAACTGGATCAAGACCCACGCCAAAGTGCTCTTTGGTCCCGCCTATTATCCCGAACTGGAACAGATCGGACACTCCCGGGCGCAGGTCTTCAAGAGCTCGCCCACCGAGGGGAGTGAAAGCGTTCGGCTGATGTATCTCCTGTCCATCGCGTCGGCCGCGAAATCCATCCAGCTCCAGGCGGCCTACTTTGTGCCGGACGACCTCACCGTCGAGACCCTGGTAACCGCGCGCAAACGCGGCGTGACGATCGAGATTATCGTGCCCGGTCCGCACACAGACTCCGAGTTAGTCCAAGCCGCCAGCCGGTCGCGCCGGGCCGCTCTGCTCGAGGCCGGCGTCATTTTCTACGAATTCCAGCCCACACTCTATCACTGCAAAGTTCTGATCGTGGACGGCGTTTGGGTCTCGGTCGGCTCGACGAATTTCGACAACCGGTCTTTTCGGCTGAACGACGAGGCGAACCTGAACATCTACGACGCCGCGTTTGCCGCGGAGCAATCGGTGGTGTTCGAAAACGACAAAAAACGCTCACGGGTGATGACCCGGGCCGATTTCAAGGAGCGGTCGTTCCTCGAAAAAGCCTTCGAGGCTTTCGCCGGATTGTTTCGCAGCCAACTCTGACGGTAATGGCGGTCGCCGCGCCTACTGCTTCGCCCCTACCGCAATTAGTTTCCCCGCCGTTCGGAAAAACAGCACGCCGTCGGCCACGGCCGGGGTCGAGAGACAGGTTTCGCCGAGGGGATTGGTGGCGACGACTGAAAACTCCGCCTTGGCCGGCACCACGAAGACGTTGCCCAACTCGCTCGTGAAATAGACGTGCCGCCCGTCCGACACGGGCGAAGCGG
>JBDSGI010000083.1:0-5157 GCA_039919035.1 Opitutaceae bacterium | reverse complement strand
GTCTTCCTCGGCGAGATCGCGCGGGTCCAAAACGAATCCGTCACGCTCGCGCTCGCCGCGCCCCTCAAGCCGGGCGACGGCGTCGTCTTCGACGCCGGCAAACCCGCCGAACGCGAGGAAGGCGGTCGCGTTTACCAAGTCGAAAACCGCTCCGCCGCCACCGGCGAAGCCACCCTTCGCTTCGGCCATGGCGATATCGACTGGCGCCGCGTGCGCCCCGGCCAGCTGGTCTGGAAAACCAATGACCCCGCGCTCGACCGCGAGGTGCGCACCACCTTCGAAGGCGAAAAAATCCGCTTCACCCGCCCCATCAGCCTTGAGGTCCACGGCCGCGCCGGGACGCCGCTCACGCTCATCGCCAACGACGGACAGGGTCATGTCGTCCGCCTCGATTCCGCCGTCCCGCTCGCCCCCGCCGAGAAGCAACCGCTCACTCCCGAACGCCTCCGCGAGCAACTCGGCCGTCTCGGCGGCACGCCGTTCCAGCTCGGCGAATTCCGCTCGCATCTCGAAGGCGAAGTCATCGTCCCCGTCAGCGAACTCAACCGCCTCCGCCGCGAAGTCGCCACCGCCCTAGAAACCCTTTGCGCGCAGCCGAAGCGCTGGCAGCTCTCCGATTCCTCCACCCGTTTCTCTACTCTCGGCTCTCACCTCTCGATCCCTCCGACGCCAACGCAGTCGCCGGAACTCATCGCTGTCATCCGCCTCCCCGAGCAACTCGACGCCGCGTGGTCCGCCGGCGTCCGCACGCTCTACTGCGAATTCGAAAACCCCAAACACTACCGCGACGCCGTCACCCGCTTCAGAGAACTCCAGTCCGGGCCATCACCCTTCTCTCCTCACCCCTCACCCATCGACGCCCACCTCGCGTCGATTTGGGTCGCTCCCCCGCGCATCTTCAAACCCGGTGAAGAGTGGATTTTAAAACAGGTCCGTTCCTGCGAAGCCGACGGCTACCTCGTCCGCAACCACGATCATCTGGAGTTTTTCAAAGCTGACCGGCGCCGCGGCGATTTCTCGCTCAACGTCGCCAATCCCCTCACCGCCGACTACCTCCTCCATCATCACGGCCTTGAGCGCATCACCGCCAGTTACGATCTCAACATCACGCAGCTTGAGGCGCTCCTCCAGTCCGCGCCCGGCGCGTGGTTCGACATCACCGTGCACCAGCACATGCCGATGTTTCACATGGAGCACTGCGTCTTCTGCGCGTTTCTTTCCACCGGCAAAGACTACCGCGATTGCGGCAGACCCTGCGACACCCACCGCGTCGCCCTCCGCGACCGCGTCGGCGCCGAGCTCCCGCTCAAGGCCGACGCCGGGTGCCGCAACACCGTTTTCAACAACCGCGCCCAGACCGGCGCCGAATACGTTGCGCGCCTCCTCGAACTCGGCGCCCGCAGCTTCCGCGTCGAATTCGTCAACGAGAGCGCCGACGAAGTCACCCGCACGCTCACGCGCTACGCCCAACTCCTTCGCGGCGAAATCACCGGCGCCGAACTCTGGCGCGAACTGAAATTGGTTAACCAACTCGGCGTCACCCGCGGTCAGATGGAAACTGCCCCGCAGTTCATCGCGAAAAAGACGTGACCTTGGCGAGGCACCTTTCGTCGCCCAAGTTTCGGCCCTGAAACGTCGCGGCGCCCACGTCAAATCCGAGGACGGCTGGGCCGTTCGCTGCGAGGATATGCCCGGCTCATGCTTGCCGAGCGCGAAGCGCGAGGCAGCCCTCGCCAACATCCCCAAACTCATGTCGCCGGCCTTGCCCCAGATCCATTTCGGGCACTGCTGTGAATTGCGCTCTCTTCGCCGGCAGCAAATTATCCGGCTCAGGCTCAATCACCCGATCGACGCATGGCGCACGCCCCGATGAGCAACCCGACACTGAGCGCAACCGCGACCGCCCGGTAGGGATGGGCACAAATAGCCTCGTCAGCAAGGTTGACGCCTTTGACGACGTGTTGGCGCGCCCGGCCATAAAACGCCTTCAACTGCGCCTCGACGGCTTCGAGCTGAAACCGAATCGCGCCGATTCTTTCCGTCGAATATCCGCTCACCGGACCGACGAGCATCGCTTCCGCTTCATCCATGAGCTGGCTGATGTGCCTTACGAGCTGCTCAGGCGATTCGAACGGGGTGACTTCAGGACTATGATTCATGGTCGATTGATTTGGCCTTCGATTGCGGACAGAAGAAAAAGCTCGGTGTTCGCTGCGGATGAACCCGGCGAACCCCCCAGCCCGAGCGGGTTAAGCGCGGGAAGACTCTTCGCAGCAAAACCACCGACCGCGAAGGCGGCACTTGGTGCCGTGGCATTAAACTTTCATTTTTTCCGCGCCACGCGCGGCGCGGAGAGCTGCCCCGTCATCTTTCTCTCTACACCGGCGCGGGCTGCGCATTAACGCGGTAGCAGGAAATAAAACTCGGCGCCCTCGCCCACCACGCTGTGGCACGCAATTGAGCCGCCGTGCGCCACCACTATTTCACGCGCGATGGCGAGGCCGAGTCCCGCCCCTTTCTTCTCCTGCTCCGGCGCGCGGTAGAATCGGTCGAACACGCGCGTGACACTCGAAGCCGGAATGCCCGGTCCGCGATCGCGGACGGAAAACTTCACGAATCCCGCCTCGGCTGCCGTCGCCTCGAGCAAAATTTCCCCGCCCGCGGGAGAATATTTCGACGCATTGGTGAGGAGATTCATGAACACATGTCGAATCCGCTCGGAATCGAGCTTGAGCCGCGTCTCTTCCAACGCGGACACGGTTTTCACGACCAGGGTTTGGCCCGCCGGCTCGATGAAGGCCCGCGACTCGCGCACGATATCCCCGAGCAACGTCCCGATTTCCACGTCACGTCGGTCGAGCGTCGAGGCCCCGGCCTCCAGCCGTGCGAGATCGAGGAGGTTGTCGAGGATGCGCAGCAGGCGGTCCGCATCGTCACGCGCCGACTCGAGCAATTCGCGCTGCGTTGCGCTCAGGCCGCGGATGTTCTGTTCCAGGAGCAGATAGACCGCGAGGCGCAAACTCGTGAGTGGAGTCTTTAGCTCGTGGCTCACGGTGCCCACGAGGTTGGTTTTCGCGTCGTCGAGCAGCCGAAACTTCGTCACGTCCTGCAAAATCACGGCCGCCCCTTTGAACTCCGTCAACTGATCGCCGATGGCCAGCACGCGCGGGAGGTAGTGGCGATCATCCCGCCCCACGCGCAGCGCGATGGCGCGGCCGTAGTCGGACGGCAGGTAGTGCTCGCCGGTCTCGAGCACGCGGGTGACGACCTCGGCGATCGACGGCGGCAACGCCGCGTCGCCCAGCGCCTCGGCGGCGGGATTGCGGATTTCCGTTACGCCATCGCGGCCCACGACGAAAACGGGATCGGGGGCGGACGTGAGGGTGGCTTCCATGGTCCGTTGGGTGCGCAGCACTTTCGCGACCGTGGCCTCGCGATAGGCGCGCAGTTTCGCCGCCATCGTATTGAACGCCCGGCCGAGCTGCCCCAGTTCGTCCCGCGTGGATTCCGGCACTTTTCCTTGGAGATCGCCGTCGCCCAGCGCGATCGCTGACTCCGTGAGGGCGCGAATGGGCCGGAGCAGCGACACGGCCAAGGCCCACGCGAGCAGGATCGAAAGCGCCACCCCGACCGCGATGGTGGCCAGCATGACGCGCTCCGTCGTAGTGGCGAGGCGGCGCACCTGTTTGGCCGCTTGTTGCGCCACCGCAAAATCCTGTTTCGCTAGCGCCTCGATACGCTGCAGCACACCGATGAGTGCGGCGTTGGCCGCCCGCCAGCCGGCGCCCGCCGCGGCGGACCCGCCGCGCTCCAGCTGGCGCGCACCTTCCACCGCCAGCACGACGAAAGCGTCGTCCACCGCTGCCAGAAAATCGTTACGCGCCGTGCCGGCCGCGGCGGCCGCTTGCGCCATGAGTTCGCGTTTGAACGCCGCCCGCTGCTCGTCGAACGCCCGCCGCTCGGCGTCCGCCAAAATCGCCGGCGCCAGTGCGTTGGTCATCAGCGTGGCGGCCGTGCGTAATTGCTCGCAGCCGATGGCCGACTGGTAGTTGCCGATCAGGTCGCGTGAGAGCGACTCGGCCATGTCGCGGCAGACGTGGATCGCGTAGCCCCCGATCGCGACCAGCAGCAGCAGCAGCGGAAGCAGGCCAAAGAAAAGGCGGATGCGAAGCATGGCAAAAGCAGGAAAAAAGAGGCGCGAAGCCGGGGCCGGCGGCGGATTCGTTTCCTCTGCCCCTTTTCCTTCCGCTTAATTTCCCGTCAGAGCAACCCGAGTTTCTGCCGCTTGCGGTAAAGCGTCGCCGGATCGATGCCGAGGATGCGCGCCGCCTCGTCGAGATTGTGCGCGTGCGCGAGCACGCGCCGGATGTGCTCCGCCTCCAGTTCGTCGAGTGTGGCGCGGCCGCCCACCAAAAAACCCGGTTGCGAATCGCCGCGAAACTCATCGGGCAAATCGCGCAGCTCGATCACTTCCCCGGCGGCCAGAATCACCGCGCGCTCGATCACGTTGCGCAGCTCGCGCAGGTTTCCGGGCCACGGGTAGCGTGCAAACGCCCCCAGCACCTCGGACGAAAATGCCAGGTTCTTGATCCCAAACCGCGCGGCGAAGAAAACCCGGCAACCCTCGGCCAGCCGCGCAATATCCCCCGGCCGCTCGCGCAGGCCGGGCAGGGTCACCCCGATGACGTTGATGCGGTAGAACAGATCTTCGCGAAAACGCCCGGCCTTCACCTCTTCGCCCAGATTCCGGTTGGTGGCCGCGATCACGCGGACATTCGCCCGGCGGGGCCGCGCCTCGCCGATGCGCTCATATTCTCGCTCCTGCAAAAGCCGGAGAAGCTTCGGTTGAATTTCGAGCGGCATCTCCCCGATTTCATCCAAGAACAGCGTGCCCCCCTCGGCGGCGGCGACCTTGCCCACAGCATCCGCCACCGCGCCCGTAAAGGAGCCCCGCACATGACCGAAAAGTTCGCTCTCCAACAATTCGCGCGAGAGGCTCGGGCAGCTCACCGTCACAAACGCCCCGGCGTGCTGGGCGCTGCGGCGATGAATCTCCCGGGCGAGCACGCTCTTTCCCGTGCCGCTGGGGCCAAGAATCATGATGCTCGCCGAGGTCTCGGCCGCCTTGAACGCCACGTCCAGCGCGCGCCGTGTCGC
>JBDSGI010000082.1:0-3445 GCA_039919035.1 Opitutaceae bacterium | reverse complement strand
GCCACGGCGGGGATTGAGGCGTTCGTCAGCAACATCTGATAAGCGGCAAGATGCGGCGCGCTGTCCAGCCGGGCTGAATTACTGCTTTTGCCCGAAGGTGGCCCGGATGTAGGCGAGCACGGCGCGGCGCTGGGCGCTGTTGAGGATCGCGCCGAAGGCGGGCATCGCTTTCGCCTCGTTGCCTTTTTCGATGAGCGCGAGGAGGTCGGTGTCGGTTTTACCAAGGCGGGTTTTGTCGTCCACGAAGTTGGCCGCGCCGCCGGCGATGCCGCGGCCGTCCGGCTGGTGGCAGGCGACGCAGTAAAAGCGGTAGGTTTTTTCGCCGGCGGCGATAAGGGCGGCGGGAGTTAAGGTGTCGGCCGCGGCTTCCTTGGCGCCGAGTGAGGTCTCGTCGGGGCGCGGCAGGCGCGTGGTGCCGCCGACGGTGCGCTCGCCATTCGGCAGGCGGTTGGCGGTATAATAGCCGAGGGGATTGGCGAGCGCTTCGCCGTCGGTGGTGCGCAGGGTCGGCACCGAAAGTTCGTAAACGAAACCCGGCTTTAGCTCCGCGAGTGTGAGTTCGGCGCTGAGGCCGTCGGTGGCGATTCGCACGGCGGTGACGGCCACACGGGCTTCGTCGACCCAAGGGGAACCATACTTGTAGTGGTAGTAGTAGCGGAAGCGGGTGATTTCGTAGCCCTCGGCGCGCGCGAGCGTCGCGGCACTCATGGTGCGGGTGAAGTTTACCCGAAAGCCGCGCTCGGTGATTTTGATTTCGCGAATTTCGGGCGGAATGCGGCCGTCCCACGCGATGCGCTGCAGGCCGTCTTCGCCGGCGCCCCAGCCAGCGGTCGCACCAAGGTAGAGAGAGCCATCGGGCGCAAAGGCGGCGCGCGTCACGCCGGCTTTGAGTTTGTCGCCGGTGACGTAGCCGGGCGAATCGTTGCGGCCGAGAAACGGGAAACACGCTCCCTGCCACGTGCCGGCGACTTGCTCAAGCGAGGAGCGAATCACGAGCCGGCTGTAATCGCCGGTGAACACCTGGCCGGCGAACGGCCCGAATTTTCCGCCACTTACGTCCCACACCGGCTGGCCCGGCGAGTTGCCCATCGGGCCATGCGGAAAAACTACGGCGGGCGTCTTCAGCCGGCGCCAGAGCGATTCGGTGGTGACGGCCGCGGGATCGAAGCCGGGCTCCCATTTCACGCTCGAGGCCTGCCCATGAAAATCACCGCGCTCGACGTGGAGCAGGCCGGTGCTGGGCTTGTAGTCGCCTTGGTTGTCGGTGACGAAGAGTTCATCGTCGGGACTGAGGGCGAAGCCGTTGGTCTGGCGAAAGCCGTTGGCGAACGGCTCGAATTTTCCATCTGGCCCGACGCGCACGATCCAGCCGCGCCAGCGCGTTTCGGAGCGGTGCCCCGAGGGTTGGAGCACGTCGGAGACATCGCGCGGGCCCCGGGTGGCGAGGCGGGCGGGGGCGGCCTTGTCGCCCTGCGATTCCAGCGACGGGGAGCCGTAGAAATTTCCCGCATGATCGCGGACGAGACCGAAAAGGAACGCGTGGTAGTTCGACTCCAAGCCCCACTGGCCGCCGAGCGCATCGAAGGTGTCGGCGCGACCGTCGCCATCCGTGTCGGTGGCGCGCAGCAATTCCGGACGGTGGGCGACATACACCGCGCGCTCTGATTCCGCGACGAGGCCCATCGGTTCGTCGAGTCCGCGCGCGAAAAGGCGCCACGCGCCGCCCGTGCGCATCCATATCTCGCCGTGGCGCGTCGCGACGACGAGCGAGCCTGCCGGCGTGAAAGCCACGGCGGAAATTCCGCCGCGAAGTTCCGCGGGATAGGCGATGTTTGCGATGTGGTAGGCGGCGCGCGCCGGCGAAAGCGCGACGCAAGCCCAGAGCGCAATTCTGGGAAGTAGCCGTGTCCTCATGGCGCGACCTTGGCCAACGGCATCTCGATCACGAACGAGCCGTCGGGCTCGCGCTTTAACTCCGACGCCGGCCGGCCGTCGATGACGCGCCACCATTTCACGTCGGTGTCGCCCGAGACATGGAGACGGCGCACGAGGGTGTCGCCTCCAGTCGCGATCCGAATTTCCTCGCGGACCGGCACGCCGTCGATCGTGTAGCGGAATTCCACGTCATCGTGGTGGAGGGTGTAGCCCGTGAACTCCACCGTCGGCACACGCGCCGGATCGCCGCGACGCAGCGGCGCGGCGCCCGTCTCGCGATAGGCGATCGGACCGAGCAGTTTGGCTGGGCTAATGAATTTGCCCGGTCCGGGCCGCACCGACGAAAGGTCGAGAAAGTCACCTTTCCAGACGTAGCTCACGCCCCCGCGCACGGGGTCGAAACAGAAATTCACTCCACCCGGCAGCCCGATGGCGAAACTGCTTGGCGCGGTGTCGTGCGGCAGCCACGTGCGCTCGATCCGAACCTCGGCGTGCGTCGCCACGACCATCGCTCCGGCCAGAACGAGCGCGCGCAGGAGAAGAGGAAATGCGGCGGGGAAAATTCTCATCGGGCTGGGGTGGTCGCGCCGGTGGCGCGGTCGGCCCAGAAAAGAGCGCCCTTTACCTCGGGCAAGCGCGAATCGTGCGGCGCACGTTACTAGTTACCATGCGGGTTCAGGAACATTGCGCTCAGGCGCCCCGAGGCCGGACGGATCAGGGCCGCGCTCGAAACCAAAATCACGAACTGAAGCTCCGCACGGCTTCCGCGGGATCGAAGCAGAGTTCGATCCGCGAACCCCTTGGAAGCCTACGCCGCGGAAATCTCCGACTGGCCGCCGCTGCGCAGTGACTCAAACCAGTCGGCCGGCGGACTGTCCGCAGAAAATTCCGGGCAGGTCTCCGCCAGCAAAGCGCGCAGACTGCATCGGGCGCGGGCGATGCGGCTTTTCACCGTGCCGACCTTGATGCCGAGGGCGTCGGCAATCTCTTCGTAGGAGCGATCGAGGAGGTTGCGGTGCGTGAGAATCTCGCGGTGCGCGGCGTCGAGTTTTTTCATGCACGCCGAAATGAGCGCCGTGAACTCGCGCGTGGCCGCACATCGCGCCGGGCTGGGTGACTCGGCCGCGATCAGGTCCGCGAAAGTCGAGGTGCCATCGTGGCCCACGCTGCAGTCGATCGAGAGGGTGAGGTGGCGGCGGCGGCGGAAGAAATACCAGTAGCGGTTGCGCGCGAGATTGAGGGCGATGCGATGCAGCCACGTGGCGAGCGACGAATCGCCGCGGAAGCGGGCGAGGCCGCGGTAGGCGCGGATAAACGTGTCCTGCGTGATTTCCTCCGTGTCGGCGCGGTTGCGGAGCATCGCGAGCGTGGCCGCGAAGATTTTTTCGCGATGGCGGCCGACGATTTCGTCGAAGGCGGCGGCCTCGCCGGCGTTGAAGCGGCGCACCAGTTCCGCATCATACTCGACCTCAGGTCGGGCGATGGCGGGTGACGGATTGGAGCCAAATTG
>JBDSGI010000081.1:0-3881 GCA_039919035.1 Opitutaceae bacterium | reverse complement strand
TAGAGAAAGTCGCGCATCTGCTCGCCATCCTTGAACTCCGGTTTGTGGCTCTTGAAAAGCTGCACGCGCCCGGTCGCGAGGATCTGCTGGTAGGCTTTGTTCACGAGCGAGCGCATGTCGCCCTTGTGATCTTCGTTGGGTCCGAAAACGTTGAAATACTTCACCCCGACAATGTGCTCCAACCAGCCGGCGCGCTGCGCATGCAGGTCGAAGAGATGCTTGGAGTAGCCATACATGTTGAGCGGACGCAGCCGCGCTAGATTTGGATCGCGATCATCCATGCCCTGCGCGCCATCGCCATACGTGGCGGCGGACGAGGCGTAGATGAACCGCGCGCCCTGCGCCAGCGACCAGGCCGCAAGTTCCTTGGTGGCCTCGTAGTTGTTGTCCGCAAGATAGGCGGCGTTTTTCTCCGTCGTCGCCGAGCAGGCTCCAAGGTGAAACACGGCGGAAAATTTGCCGTGACCCGCCGCATTCGCGCTGAGGCGCCGACGAAACTCACCGGCATCAAGGTAGTCGGCGAATTTCAGTGGCACCAAATTTTTCCACTTCTCGTCGGTGCCGAGGAGATCCGTGACTACGATGTCGGAGTGTCCGCGCTGGTTGAGCGCCCACACCAGTGCGCTGCCGATGAAGCCGGCGCCACCGGTAACGAGAATGCGGCCGTCAAGAGAACTCATGCGGGAAAGTTAATCGCGAAAGCGCGGAGAGGCGGAAGCAAGAAATAGCCCTCCGTCGCGTCGCTTCTTCGCGCTTCGGTGCTTATCCGTCTTTGGAGAGTTCTTTCGAACGTGCAGTTGCAGCCAGCACCGTCTCGCGAATGAGCCCGCGGAAATCCCCGGTCTTCAGACGTTGCAGTCCGGCGAAGGTGGTGCCGTTGGGCGACGTCACCTGATCCCGGAGGATTTCGGGCTCGATGTTTTTGCGCGCAAGGAGCCGAGCCGAGCCGAGCAAAGTTTCAACGGCGAGCTTCTCGGCGGCGTCACGAGTCAGGCCCGCCGCGACCCCCGCGTCGCGCAGCGCGGCCGCGAATTCAAAGACATAGGCCGGCCCGCTCCCGCTGAGACCCGTGACCGCATCGAGATCTTTTTCCGGGACTTCCACCGACTGACCAAGCGCGTCGAGCAACGTCTTGACGATGGCGCGGTCTGCCTCGTTCAGCGGGTCGCGCGAGCACCACGCGGTGATTCCCGCACCGATTTGCCCTGGCGTGTTGGGCATGGTGCGCACAACGTTGCGAGCGCGCGGAAAGACTCGGGTCAGACTGGAGAGCCGTTTGCCCGCGAGGATGGACACCACAAGCTTTCCCTCCGTCCACGCCGCGAAACGCGGGTCGGCATCGGCCAGATGCTGCGGTTTGAAGGCGACGAGCAGCGTGTCGAAACTGGCCGTCAATCCCTCGAGGGACGACGCGGCGGCGATGCCGGTGCGAGTTGCGAGTGTCGTGGCGGTGTTGTCGGCCCCGCCGTAGCAAATTAGATCGGACTTCGCCGACGGCTGCTGGCCGAGGATGCCTTCGACGAAAGCCGAGGCCATGTTGCCGGCGCCGAGAAATGCGATTTTTGGCATGCTGCCATGGGAGCGGTTCCCGGCGCACAGGCAAGGCTCGTGCGAGCCGCTGGCGGGCCGGTTAGGTGCCAAAATTTTTCCGGCGCTCGATCGGATGGAGCAGAACGGCCACTGCGCCGACCGCCTCGCCGTCAATCACGGTCACTTCGCCCCCGAGCGACCGGAGCGCATGGCGCGCGACGGTCAGGCCCATGCCCACGCCGACGGTGTTCTTTGTGCTGACGAAGGGCTCGAACATCTTGTCGCGAATTTCCTCGTTGATGCCGCGGCCGTGATCGACGATTTGAAGCTCGATTTCTTTTTTTCCATCGGGGTTGTCGACGAGCCGGGTGCGCATCGTGATCGGGCGGGGATCGGTGGATTTGTTTTCGTAGGATTCCCACGCGTTCACCAGCACTTTTGCGATGACGTCCTCGACGATTTCGAAATTGGTCTCGAGTGTCTGCTCGCCGAGCGGATTGTCGATCGTGACGGGGGCGGTGAGCTTGTAGTCGTGGTGGAACCGCGCGACGCCGCCCTCAAGGACCTTGCGCAGGCTCGTCCGGATCGCGGGTGGATGCGATTTGATGACGAGCGTGCTGAGTTGCTTGATGATGATCACGATTCGGTTCACGGCGTCCTCGACGTGCTGGACGTTCTTTTTCACCTGCTCCGGCCGGTCGTGATACGCCTTTACCAAGTCGAGATACCCGATGACGACGCCCAGCAAATTGTTCAGGTTATGCGCGATGCCCTGCGTGACGGCGCCGATGGTGGCGGACTTGCGCGACTCTTCCAGCCGGCGCGTCAGATCGAGCACCTGGCGGTTGATCGCGACGAAGCGCAACTGCGTCTGCACCCGCGCCAGCGTCTCATCGAGGTCGATGGGCTTCGTGATGTAATCTACGGCGCCGACGTTGAGGCCCTCGATCTTGCTATCCTTGCCGCTGCGCGCAGTGATGAAAATAATTGGGACGCCGCGCGTGTCCTCGTTCGCTTGCAGACGCTGGCAGACCTCGATGCCGTCCATGTCCGGCATCATTACATCGAGCAAAATGAGGTCGGGCTTGGCTTTCTTGACCGCTTCCAAGGCCTCGACGCCGCTGAAGGCGGTGGCGATTTGAATTCCTTCGCGCTCCAACTTACGCTTGAGCAGCTGGACGTTGATGGGTTGGTCATCGACGACCAAGATAGATGGGGCGGACATGAACGGGGCGAAGGTTGGATGCGTTTCTCCGACAGGCAATAACGGCCGCAATCGGCTCCGGTCAAACGGGGATTCGCGGCTGGGGCTTTTTACCGTTTTCTTCGATCACAAATGCGGGCGAAGGGTGATTCGGGTGACTTCGGCGCAGTAAGTCCGAATGCAGATTTGTTCATGCCTGAAGCCGGTAGGCCTTAACCGTGTTTTTCATCAGCATTGCGACCGTCATCGGGCCGACGCCACCCGGGACAGGCGTAATTTTCGCGCAGAGCGGAGCGACGGTTTCAAATTGAACATCGCCGGTTAGACGGTAGCCGGTCTTCTTCGTGGCGTCGGCGACGCGGTTGATGCCGACGTCGATGACGACAGCGCCGGGCTTCACCATGTCGGCGGTGACAAACTCGGGGCGCCCGATCGCGGCGATTAGCACGTCGGCCTGGCGCGTGATGGCGGGGAGATTCGCGGTCGCGGAGTGGCAGATCGTCACGGTGGCGTTGGCGCCGGGTTTTTTCTGGAGCGCCAGAAGCGCGATCGGTTTGCCGACAATGAGCGAGCGGCCGAGCACGACGACATGCTTGCCCTTCAAGTCCACGCCGCTGCGCGCAAGGAGTTCCATGATGCCGGCCGGCGTGCAGGCGACGAAGCCGGTATCGTCCTCCTGCGCGATCTTGCCGAGGTTGATGGTGTTGAAACCGTCGACGTCTTTTTCCGGCGCGACGCGGCGAAACACCGCGACTTCGTCGATGTGTTTCGGCAGCGGCGATTGCACGAGGATGCCATCCACCGTCGGGTCGGCGTTGAGGTGATCGAGCAGCGCGAAAAGGTCCGCCTGCGAAACTGTGAGCGGCGGCAGGATGATGCGGCTGATGAGTCCGATCTCGGCGGCAGTCTTCTCCTTTTTTTTCACGTAGGAGACCGAGGCGGGATCTTCGCCGACGCGGACGAGTGCGATGCAGGGCTTGCGGCCGGGGAGGGCGGCGACCTCAGCCTTTAGCTCGGCGATGATGGCGGCGGCGATTTGGTTTCCGTCGATTAATTGCACGGGAAATTCGGAGGCTCGGAAATCAGGGCCGCTTCGCGGGCGCGAGTTGGAGTGTCTCGATCATGATGACGATCTCCTTGCCGTCGG
>JBDSGI010000080.1:0-3497 GCA_039919035.1 Opitutaceae bacterium | reverse complement strand
ATCACGCGGTTCATCGGGAAATAGGGGCGGAGGATCTCCTCGTCGAAGGCGTAGCGGTCTTTGCGGAGGCGCTCGGCCCAGAACATGACTTCCCAAGGCGCCAGCGGCCCAACGACGGACCGGGTTTGTTGCGCCTTGAACTCCTCCAATTCCCGGCATTCGCGGGCAAAGGCAGATGCGCATCGGGCTTGAAAATCACCGACAAACGCGAGCGCCCGGTCGGCGCTCCGCGCCATGCGCCGTTCCAGCACGACATCCGCAAAGTGCGCGCGGCCCAGCAGCGCCGCCTTCTCGGCCCGCAGCGTCAGGATGCGCGCGATGAGGGCGGTGTTATCAAGGGGAGACTGCGCGCCTACGCCGCACGCTGCCGTCCAGATTTCCCGCCGGAGCGCATCGTCCTCAAGATAAGTCATGGCCGGCTCCTGCGACGGTTGGTGCAGCGTAAAGCGCCAGCCCGGCGAACCCTTCGCTGCCGCACTCTGCCGCGCCGCCGCCTTGGCGTGCGCCGGCAATCCGGCCAGACGCTGCTCCTGGGCCTCCGGCACGAGGAGCTGCCACGCGTTGGTCGCATCGAGCACGTTCTCGGAATATTTCTGGGTCACTGCCGCGAGCTCGCTTTGCAGTGCCTCCAACCGTTCGCGCTTTTCCTTGGGCAAATCGGCGCCGGCTTGGCGGAAGTCTTTTACCGTCTCCTCCAAAAAACGCCGTGAAATGCCGGTGATAGATGCCGCCACGGGCGAATCGGCCAACGCCTTGAGCCGCGCCCACAGCGCCGCGTTGAGCGGGACGCTCGCGTAGAAAGCCGAAACGCGCGGGAGCATGGCGTTGTGGGCGTCGCGCAGCGCCGGAGAATCCGCCACGGATTGCAGGTGAGTGACCTTGCCCCACGCCACCGTGAGTTCCTCGGTCGCGCGTTCGAGCGCCAAGAAAGAATTCTCAAACGTGAGTTCGCTCGGCGCGCGTGCGCAGATCGCGTCAATCGCCGCCTGCGCCCGCGTTAGCGCCCCCTCGATTGCCGGCGCCACCAAGTCCGGCGTGAGCACGGGCCACGGAATGAGAAAGGCGGGATCGAGGAACGGATTTTCGGCCACTGGGGCAAAGACCGCCGCGCCCCGGCGAAAGTCAAACCGCAAACCCGCCGCTCACCACGTGTAACCCAGGCTACCCGCCAATTGCCGGCGCGAAGCCGGCACCGCCGGGATCTCCTGGAAATCTTCGTTCCACAGGTTGTCCACTTGCGCTGCGATCTCCACGCCTCGCCAGCTGGCCGGGCGACACCGGAGACTGAGCGCGGAGGTCACCGCTCGCCGCCCGCCCACTACGCGCAGAAGATTGTCGGCCTGGATGCGCGCCGCGTTATCCATCCGCAGCTCGAATCCGCCGCCCAGTCGCGCGGTGAGCGCGGCCGTCAGCCGATGCCGCGCATAGTTAAGCGCATAGAAACTGGCATCGACTGGTGCGCCGCGATAATCCGCATCTTTGGTCAGCGCCGTGTAGCCGATCACCAAGTCAAACCGCGGCGTCGAGCGCCGCGCGACCAATTCAACACCACCCACATCGAGATCGACAGCATTGGCGGTGCGCGCGGTCACCCCGCGGCGAAAAGTCCAGTCTACGAGTCGGTCGTCCCGCCGCCAGAACAGCCCCGTCTCAAAATCCCATCCGGCCGCCGTCCCTTGCGCGCCGAGTTCAAGCGTGTGCGCTTTCGATCGGCCGAGGTTGGCGTTGCCCCGAAAGAGTCCCGCCGCCGCGTTTGAATTGAGCGCGGTGTAAGTCGGCACCTGAGAGGTGTGGGTGGAGCTGAAAAACACCCGGCGTAGCCCGCCAGCCGGCAGGTCGCGCGCCACTTCGAACACCGGCGAAAACGTTCCACCCTCGCGGTTGGTGTCGTCGTGCGAGAGTCCGGCTTTCACGGTGGTCTTTGCCCCGCTGGAGTCGGCCCACGTTTTCTCGGGCACGAGCGCGAACTTGGTGATCGTCCGCTCGCGATAGCGACCGAACGTAAGCGACGTCGAACGCAGCTCATCGCGGAGCACCTCGGCCCGAAAGCCAACCGCGAGGTCGCCAAAATCGCGCCGGCCTCCCGCTGCCGCACCGGTCACGCGCGTCGTGTGCTGGAAAGGATGCACCGCGCCGACGGGCGCGAAGCGATTGAAGGCGTAGTCGTCCTTATTGCGCCGATGATAAAGCCCGGCTTCGAAAAACTCCCCGCGCCCAAACGTTACGCGGTGATTCGCGGCCAGCAGCACGGTTTGCAGATTCTCCGTTTCATTCGAATTAAAGGGTGTGTAGAGATTTGGCCACCCGAAGAACTTGGCCTGATACCCGGCGAACAAGTCGGTTTGCGAAGTGGCGTCCGCCCGCTGCAGGCGAAGATTCGCCCGGTCGAACTCATGCTCCCCGAACCGCACGGTGCCGTTCGACTCGGAATGCGCCAGGGCCACGTCCGCCCCCCATCGCGCGCCGCCTGCTCCATTCGGAGCCACCCCATAGCCCTGATAGACCTCCGCGCGCCTGAGCCCAAATTCACCCGCCCCGATCGAGAGCGCGCCCGCCGTGCGAATCGGTCGCCACGCATACGCGACCGCCCCGACAGTGGCGTTGGCAGCGCCGGCCGCGAGTTCCGCCCCACGCCGAATGTCAGGCGACGACAGCATCGCCGGCGCGACCGGCACTTCGGCCAGATAGTGACCGGTCTGCGGGTCCATCAGCGTGACCGCACCAAGCTGGAAGCCAGTGTTCTCAAAGATCCCACCCCGGATCGTCACATCGGCCTGGCCCTCGGCCAAATTCCGCGTCTGCAAATCAATGAGAGGATCATACCGCAGCGCCGAAACCGGCATCGCAATCGCGCCAGCCGAAGCCTGGTTCGCCACCCGCGTCGAGTAAACGGCCACTTCGGGCAAATTAATGGTCCCTTGGGCGAGAAGGCCGCCGGGAGCCGCGACAGAGAGCAGGCATCGAAATAGAGTTCTCATCGCTCGACCGGCTTAGTGATCGCACAGCCAAAAACAAGCTTATGTTCAGCCCTCGTTAGCATGTCGCTTAACAAGTCCGGCGATGGAGGTCAAAAAAAGCCCCGGTAAAAACCGGGGCGAAATCCTTCTCAGGGACGTTTGCGACGGGAACGCCTTAAGCGTCGCCGTCATTGCCAATCGCCTCAACCGGGCATCCCTCCAAGGCTTCCATGCACTGCGCGATTTCCTCCTCAGTGGTCGGCTGTTTGTGAACAAACGAGTAGCCGCCTTCATCGTGGCGCGTGAAAAATGACGGCGCCGTCTCGCGGCACAGGTCACAGTCGATGCATTGCTGATCGACGTAGAATTTTCCGGCCGCGTTTTGGTCCCATTTATCAGTCTTGTTCGCCATAGGAGATGAGGGGGCACAAAGATATCAATCGCAGGGGCTGTCAAGCGGGCTCCTAACGCTGGTATGCTCGGCGTGAACCGGACCCGCCGTTCGAAGCCGCAACCCCTTGACGCGAAGTCCCCCGGTGC
>JBDSGI010000079.1:0-2852 GCA_039919035.1 Opitutaceae bacterium | reverse complement strand
CTCGGGGTGGTGGTAGCCGAGGTTGGTGCGTTCGCCGATGTCGGTTTCCAGATCGAACAGAAGGTCCATGGTGTTGCCGTCGTTCATGTATTTCCAGCGGCCTTCGCGGATGACGCGCTGCTTGCGGTTGGAGCGATCCATGCGCCAGAAAAACGTGCGCTCGCGGGGCGTCGCGGTGGCGCCGGCGGTGAGGAGTGGCAGGAGGTCGAGGCCGTCGAGCGGTTTCTCGCGCGGCGCGGCGACGCCGGCGGCGGCGAGAAACGTGGCGTGCAGATCCATGGTGATGCCCATTTGGGCGGTAGTCTGGCCGCGCGGAAGTTTTCCGGGCCAGCGCATGAGGCAGGGCACGCGGATACCGCCCTCCCAGAGCGTGTTCTTGTGGTGGAAGAGCGGGGTGTTGCGCGACCAGCGCTCGCCGCCGTTGTCGCTGGAGAAAACGACGAGGGTGTTGTCCGCTATGCCCTGGCGGTCGAGCTCGGCGAGAATTTCGCCGACCCCGCGGTCCACGCGCTCGACCATCGCCCGGTAGATGGCGCGGCTGCCGTGGAGCATGGTTTCCTTGGTCACGAACGGCGTGGTCGGCGCGTCCGGCGGCTGGAACGGCGCGTGCACCGCGAGGTGCGGCACGTAGAGGAAGAACGGTTCCTTCGCGTGGTCGCGCACGAATTTCACGGCGCGCGCGTTTACAAGATCGGTGAAGTAGCCGTCGAGCTTCACGGGCTTCAGGCCATCGCGGAGCGCGTAGGTGCCGTCGTAGTATTTGTGCTGGTAGTAGTCGGCGTGGCCGAGCAGTTCGCCGAAATATTCGTCGAAGCCGCGTTTGGTGGGATTGTATTCGTCGCGGTAGCCGAGGTGCCATTTGCCGAAGGCGCCGGTGGCGTAGCCGGCGGCCCTGAGCCGGTCGGCGACGGTGACTTCGCCGAGGGGCAGGCCGAGGCCGTGCATGTCGGGCTCGGGCACCCACGCGCCGTTTACGCGGCGCGATTGCTCGACCATGTAGCCAAATGCGAACTCAAGACCGATGCGCTGCTGCCAGCGGCCAGTCATGAATCCGGCGCGGGTCGGCGAGCAGACGGGAGCGTTGGCGTAGAAATCGGTGAACTTAACGCCCTCGGCGGCGAGCCGGTCGATGTTGGGCGTCTTGATGTCGGTCGCGCCCATGCAACCGAGATCGCCGTAGCCCAGGTCGTCGGCGAGGATGAAGATGATGTTGGGCTTGGGCGGGGGCACGGCGGCGGGGAGCGCGGGGAGGAACGAAAGGAAGGCGACGGCAGCGAGCGCGTGGAAGCGGCGAGGAATCGGGGGCATGGAGTGGAAAGTGAATCGGTCGGGATCTGGCCGCAGGCTTGGGTTTGCCTTATTTCTTGGGCGCGCAGCCGCGGCGAAAACGGCGATGGTGCCGGGCAGCGCGATGACAAGGAGCGGGCGGAAGAAAGAAATCATGAGCGGGCGCGCGAATTGCGGAAGATCACACCGTGAGCAATAGCGCAACCATGGTCGCCAGCCCGCCGCCGAGGGCGAGAAACCCCCAGCGGCGCGTGACCGCGAGCTTCCACCAGAGGTAGAGCCCGGTTGCGATCCAGACGAGCATGGTCACGCAATAGACATCGACTGCGAGCGCCCAGAGGTTGTTGAGCACGCCGCCTTGGCCGTAGCCGGTGCGCTCGTGCAGGCGGATGAGCAGGTCGACCCACGCGAAACGCTTTTGCTCGGCGCGGAGTTGGTTGGCGCCGATGTCGTAAGTCAGCCGCTTGGGATACCAGAAATTCTGCACATTGAGGTTCAGGCGCTCGCCCTGACGCCTTACGTTGAACGCCCCGCTCAGGCCGTGGTCGGCGAGGATTTTCCGGGCGGTGATGCGCAGCGTGCCGGGGTCCGTGCCGACGGGGGCGGCGAGGGCGTAGTCCTTTTCCCAGAGCGGAAGCCACTGCGGATCGGCGGCGCGCAGGGAGCGAAAATGCTCGGCGTGGTTGAAGACGAAGGTGGAGCCGGCATAGACGAGCATCCACGGGATGAGCAGCAGACCGAGGTAGAGGTGCGTGCGGCGGAAGAGGAGATTCCAGTTGGTCATGGTTGGGTCTCCCGGTCAGATGGTGGCGAGCAACCCGGTGAAAATGGCGAGCCCCGCGATCAGGGAGGCCGCGCCCCACGTTCGCGCCGGCCGAATCTCCCACCATAGGATCACGCCCGACGCGACCCAGAACCCCATGCCGACGACTACGAGATCCACGATACCGCCCCAAAGTTTAGCCGAGACATACGGCTGCTCGTAGCCGTGGCGGAAATGGACGCGATTGACGACCACCGGCGCGGCGAGCCGCTGCTGCTCCACCAACAGGCGCTGCTCGGCGCGAAAGAACGTGATGCGGTGGAGGGTGAACGCGGCGTTGCGATTGATGATGAGTCGCGCCGGCGTGGAACCGCCGGGCGGAATGCCGAAGGAGCCCGCGAGCCCGAGGTCGTCGAGGATCTGCTCGGCGATCATATGCGGTGTCTCCTCAGCGGAGAAGGCGATGGCGTAGGGCCGCTCTTCGATTTTCTCAAAGTTACCGTAGTTGCCCCCATACCAGCCGCGCACGGTCTCGCCGTGATTGAGCACGAGCCCACTCAGCGCGTAGGCGATCATCCAAGGGGTGAGGAACAGCGCCAGATACATGTGGGTGCGCCGGATCAGTTTTGAAAACGTAAGGGGCATGGGGTTCGGCGGCGGGGTTCTCAGCGGTGCCTATCTGAGCCGGCTGACGCCGACCAAGGCTTTTAGTTGCGGGACATCGAAGGCCTCCAGCAGGCCGAAGCAGAAAAGCTCGGGCTTTTGATCGACGGTCCAATCTTCGCGGAGCACGTCGTGCAGG
>JBDSGI010000078.1:0-12601 GCA_039919035.1 Opitutaceae bacterium | reverse complement strand
TCGACTTCATGACGCTGAAATCGCGAATCGCATTACCGTCCACGTAAACGGTCGGGTGCGCGTAAAAGCCGTTGTAGCCGCCGATCAGTCCGAGGGGCAGCGTCGAAACAGTGGCGTTGACGCCTGCGACGCCGGGGACGGGAGCAGACACCGTGTCCGCGGCAAACGGGCCGAGCCGGGTGCCGTTGGCGAGCGTGACCATCTGCGTGGTTGGATTCCACGTCGGGCTGCCGGCGGCGATCCACTCCGCCGTGGTGTCGCGTGCGGTGATCGTGTTGGGCCGACGGTAGGCGTTGTGGTAGCGCTCGGCCGAGGCGCGAATCGTCGTGTGCTGGAAGGGGCGGTAGAGAACCGTGGCGAACTCGCGGTGAATCCGCTCGGACGACGGCTTGCGGACGAAACCCTTGGCCTCGTTCACTGCGGCGACGCGAAGCGCGAGTTTCTTCGGCAGCAGCGGCGTGTTGATGTTAAGGCTCTCGCGGTGTCCGCCGTAGCTGTCGAAACGTAAATCCGCGTTGTAGACTTGTCGGTTCGGGTTGGCCTGCGAGGGCACCACACTGACCGTGCCGGCGGCCTGGCCGAGGCCGAATAGATTGGAGTTGGGGCCGCGGGAAATCTCGATCGCCGCGATGTTGTAGGGGTCGAAGGGAACGTTGCTGTTCGACGAGAAATTACCCCACGCGGTGTTCGCACCGCCCACACTCTGGCCGGCCTGGGTGATGCCGCGCACCCGGTTCGAACGCTGCGGATCGGATTGCACCTGATCGTTCACGCCGCCGGAGCGGTTGCGGTTGAACGTGGTAAAATTGTCCGTGCCCTCGGTGCTGGCTTCATAGCGGAACACGTCGTTGATATCGAGCAGCGCCAGGTCTTCCATCTGCTGCTTGGTGACGACCGTGATGGAGGCGCCGAGATCCTCGAGCTTTGAGCTGAGCCGCGTGCCGGAGAGCGTGTTAAGCGCCTGGTAGCCGCGATCCGTTTCAGCGGCGACCGTGAAGGGAGAGAGGGTGATGGTCTCTTCCTTGCCTGGGGCAGGAGAAGGTGCCGACGGCGGGGTTGCCTTCTGGGCCAGCGCCGGGGAGAGCGACAGACACAGGGCGGTTAGGCTGACACCGGCTCGAGTGACTCGGGATCGCGAAGACAGGGTATTTTCCATGGGATTCATCAAGCGTGGGTTCAGGTTGGGTTCAGGAGCGAAACGGATAGACGGCCACTGCAGGACAAAGTTGGGCGGAAAATACCGGCGCAACAAGCCAGGTTTTATTAAACGGCGGCGAGGGCGGGAGCGATGTCATCGGGTGATGCCGTCCTCTATATATGACTTCGCCGTCAGCCGCATTCGTCAGCAGCCTTCCCTCAAAAAAACCTCCTGCTCCCCGACCGACCCCGCCGCTATTTCTTCGCCTCAACCGCCGGCAACTCACCGCATTTCAGGGTAGGCACCTTGGCGTCGGCGGAAACGTCTAGGCAAATCCAATGGCCGTTGGCGGAGTGCGCGGGAAAACCGCAGGCAAAGGCGAACTCTCCGGCTTCGTTCGCGGTGAAGGCAAATTCCGCCTTGTCGAAACTCATTCCCTGCAAGTGCCGGGGCACCGCGGCACCCCTGAAATACGGCTCGGGCATCTGGAGTTTCCGCACGTCGTCCTTGTCGATAACGATCAGGCTGTGCGGCACGGGGCCGGGATTGATGAACCTCACCTCGACGGTCCAGTCCTTGGGAATCGTGTAGCGCGCGGCACCCTTCGAATAGCCGTTGAAATTCATCCCGTAATTGTCGCCGCTCCAGGTGGCGACAATGAGCACCTTCACCGTCTTCGGCTTGTCGCCCAGCTTGAGGAAGTCCTGCTCCGTGAGGCCGGCGATCAATTCCGGTTTGAGTCCGGATTGGCCGGCGCTGGCACCGTGATTCGCGGCATGAGGCTCCGCCGCCAACGCGTGACCCGAGAAAACGAGAACAGCGGCGATCGAAAGAGAGCAGGTGAATTTCATGGGGGGTAAGAGAGGATGGGTTCGCCAGAGAAAAGCCGGCGGCTCGCGCCGCCGGCTGAGTTCAGACCGGAATCCGAACTTATTTTTTCTGCAAAGGTGCGGTGATCGCACCGGCCGGGACTTTGTCCGCGGGCACGATCTTCCAAAGGGCGCCGCGCTCGCTCGTCGTGGGATCGACGGGGCCGCCGTAGTTGGCGGTGGCGTGCGTGAGGTAGACGTTGCCCGCCTCGTCTTCGCCGCCACTCGTCGGGCGCAGGGACGTGTCGAGATCGAGGAGTTCCTGCATCTGCCACTGGCCCGCGCCGTCGCGCTTGAGGCCCCAAACTTTGCCCGTGCCCCAGTCGGCCAAGAAGTAGGTGCCGTCGAGCGCGGGATAATCCTTGCCCCGATAGACGCCGAGACCGATCACGCAGATGCCTTGATCGACGTGGCTGTATTCCGCGACGGGCAGAACGCCGACGGTCGGCGCGCCAACCGGATCGATCGTCATTTCTTTGCCGTCCGGCCCTTTCTTCAGGATGAGTGGAAAAGGGTGGCTGCCCCCCATGAATTTCCAGCCGTAGTTTTCGCCGCCCTTGCTGGCGGCGGGTTGGAAATTCACTTCCTCCCAGTGGTTCTGCCCGATGTCGGCGATGTAGAGATCGCCGGTCTTGCGGTCGAAGGAAAACGTCCACGGGTTGCGAATGCCATAGGCCCATATTTCCGGGCGCGAGCGCGGGCGCACTTTGCTGAACTGCTCCTCGCTCACACCGAAGAGCGTCATCTGCTGGAGCGGCGTGAGGAAGGGATTGTCCTTCGGAATATCGTAGGCGCGATCGGCGCTGCTCTTGTTCACATCGACGCGGAGCATCTTGCCGAGGAGCGTGTGCAGGTCCTGGCCAGCGTTGATCACGTCACCCTCCCAACCGCCATCGCCGACGCCGATGTAAAGGTAGCCGTCGGGCCCGACCTTCATCTTGCCGCCATGGTGGTTACAGTAGGGGAAATCGAGCTGCAGGATCACGCGGCCGGTCGTCTCATCGATCACGTCGGGATTTTTGGCCGACATCGTGAACTCCATGAGCATGGTCGCGCCGTTGAACCAGAGGTCGGCGTAACTGATGTAAACCTTGTGGTTGGATTTGAAGTTGGGGTGAAACTCGATCGCGTAGAGGCCCTCCTCGAGGAAGGAGCTCAGCGTTTTGTCGCGGATATCGAGCGCCGCCTTCGGCAGCAACGCGCCATTCTTAATCACGCGCACGAGGCCGTGGCGCTCGCAGACGAAGAGCCGGCCCGAGCCGTCGTGCGGCGCGGCGACGTGAATGGGATCAACGAGGCCATCGGCGACCTTGACGAGGGCGATGGGGATGGAGCCGGGAATCTTGCCGCCCGGTTGGGCGACGGCGGCGGCCGCGTGCCCGACGACAGGCAGCAGTGCCGCTGCGGCGATAAGGAACAGGGATATGGTGGGTTTCATGGGGGTGGGAGGAAATGCGAATGAACAGGGAAGTCTATTTTGCCTGCACCGCCGCCGGTTTGGCATCGCTGCGGAAAAGGGGCAGGGATTTTTGCACCGACTTGGTGACGCCCCAGCCAAGCGGGATCGCGACGAGGAGCCAGTAGCAGAGAAGTTTCATGGAGTGATGGGGGTGCAACGACGCGAGCTCACTTGAGGTGGTGCTTCGCATCCACCGGGCTAACGAGCAAGTTGGCGACGAGCCCGAGCGCGAGCAAGCCGCACATCAGGTAGAACGTGCCATTATAGGCCTCTGCCTTCGGCACGCCCGCGGCGACGCGGCTCGCGTAGAGTTTATTGATCAACAGCGGACCGATCACCGCAGCCATGCTCCACGATGTGATGAGCCGCCCGTGGATCGCGCCGACTTGATAGGTGCCAAACATGTCCTTCAGATACGCCGGAATCGTCGCGAAGCCGCCGCCATACATGCTGATGATCACGGCGGTAAGCGCGACGAAAAGCACCCTGCTCTGCGTCTGTTGCGCCCACGGCAGCAGCGCGTAGAGCGCCGCGCCCAGAATAAAGTAGATGCAGTAAACGCGCTTTCGCCCCGTCTTGTCCGAGACCGATGACCACACGAAACGCCCGCCCAGGTTGAAAATTGAGAGTAAACCCGCGAAGCCCGCGCCGATCGCGGCATTGGCCTTGATCTGCTCGGCGTCACCGGCGCCGAGAAACATATCCTGAAACATGTCCGACGCGCGCCCGAGCACCCCGATGCCCGCGCTCACGTTCATGCAAAGCACGACCCAGAGAAACCAAAACTGCGGCGTGCGCCACGCGGTGTCCACGGGCACGCTCGCCGCGCTGATCATCGCGTCGGATTTTTGGCGCGGCTCCCAGCCCGCCGGTTTCCAGCCCTCGGCCGGCACGCGCACGAGCGCCGCGCCGAACAACATGAAAAAAGAATAGATGCCCGCCATCGCGATCAGGGTGTTCGTCGCGCCGGTGTCCGTGCCCGTTTTGAAAAAATCCATCAGCATCTGCGCGAGCGGCGAACCAATCAGCGCGCCGCCACCAAATCCCATGATCGCCATGCCCGTCGCCATGCCCGGCCGATCGGGAAACCATTTCACGAGCGTCGAGACCGGCGAAATATACCCGAGACCGAGCCCGATGCCGCCAACAAATCCGTAGCCGAACAAAACCAGCGTGAGCGATTTCAATTTCACGCCGAGCGCGCCCAGCAGGAGCCCGCCGCAGAAACACAGCCACGACGCCACCATCGTTTTCCGCGGCCCGCTGCGCTCCACCCATTTGCCAAACACCGCCGCCGACAGCCCGAGCATGATCAGCGCAATCGAATAGGCCCACTGCACCTCGGAGATTTCCGCCGCGAGATTCGCCGTGAGCGGCTGGTTAAAAATCTCCGCCGCGAGCGGCTTGTTGAATACACTGAACCCATAGACCTGCCCGATGCACATATGCACCGCGATCGCGGCGGGCGGCACGAGCCAACGGTTGAAATCCGGCGCCGCCACCGTGGCGGCGCGGTCGAGGAATTGGGGCATAGAGGGGTAAACCGACCGCGCAAGCTGGCAGAGGAAAGGGGCGCAGGTAAAGGAATTCCCGGCGATGATTCGCGCCCGGCGCGCAACGTCGGAGCCGCGGCGCGAAAGCCGCCGCCCGATGGCGCCATCAAAACGCAAGCGTCGAACTCAACACCCACTGCCTCGCGCCGGGGCGCAGGCGCTGCACAATCACCGGGCGGCCCGTGCCGTCGTCCTCCGCGATCCACGGCAGCAGCGTGCGATCGTCGAGGAGGTTTTGCACGCGCAGTTGCGCCGTCCAGCGGACTTTGCGTCCCATCGCCTCGAACGGCCGCGCATACTCTAGAAACGTGTCCAGGTTCGTCGAGGGCGTGCTGCGGAAGGGCCGCGTCGCGTCCAGCAGCGTGCCCGTGCGCGCGAAACCGATCACGGGCGCATTGCGCCAGCGAAACGCGCCGCCCGCGGCGAACCCTTTCAGCACCGAGTCGCGCTCGAACTGGTAGCGCCCGACCGCGCTCGCCTGCCACTCGTGCGTGCGCACCTGGCGGATGCCGATGATCCGCCGGTCGTCGCCCTCCTCCTGTTTGATGAGCGCGATAAGTTCACCCACGGTCCGGCCGTCGGGGCTCACGACCGCGCGCGCCGCCTGCGCCGTCCAAGCCGGATACTGCCGGGCGAGATACCTGAAGGTGAAGGTGCCCTGATCCTCGAGCACGCTGACGTTGCGGCTCGCGTTGGCCCACAGGCGGAAATTCTTCGTCACGTTCGCCACGATTTGAAACTCGACGCCCTGCGTCCGCTGGTCCTTCACGTCGCCCGCGCTCGTGTCCACGCGCTTGGTTCCATCGATCGCGTCCCAAATTTGGTTAATCCACGTCGCCTTCCGGCCGCGGGTGACGGCGGTGTCCTTGATGTTTTGCTGCGAGGTCTCGAAGTAGCCGAGCGAGCCCGTCAGCCGGTCCTGAAAGAGCGAGAGCTTCACGCCGGCATCCATCCCGCGGCCGCGCACCGCCGGCAGAATCTCCTCCGCAAATGTCCGCGCGCCCTGGCTGATCGGCTGGTAGTTGATCGCGCGGTTGAGAAACAGGCTCACGTTCGGGTGGGCGTTCAGCACGATGCCGTAGAGATAGGGCCGCCCGACGCCCTCCTCGCGCGGCAACTGCGTGCCGCCCCGGCGGCCCATCGCGTAAAGTCCGCGCGCATCCTTCACGTAGGCCGTCTGCGTAATCGACGACTCGTCGCGGCGCAGACCGGCGGTGAGCGCGATGAGATTGTCGAGGAGATTGGCCTGGCCCGCGAGCGCGAGCGACGCGACGCGCGTGCCGCCGTTGCGCGGCTGCCGCGTTGGCTCGAAGCTCGACTTCACCCCACCCTCGTTGATCGGGGCCCAGTCGGAAACGAAATAGCCCGGGCCCGGCACGAGATAGCCACGCCGACGGACGTTGTTGCGCGCGTCGCTGAGATCCGCGATCGAGCCGGGGAGCGGCGTGAGATTCACCTCGGTGTAGGTCTCAAGCGTGCCGTGGGAGGCCTCGTTGTTGTAAAGCGCGGCGACCGTGAAGCGCCCGAGCCCGCGGCCGAACAGCTTTACGTGCGTGAGATCACCCTGGTAGGAGAGCGTGGCGCGGAGCTGGTTGTCGTCATTGCTCGTCTTGTCCACCTTCGGCGCCTGGTCCGTATAGGGACGGCCGACGTTCGGGTTGGGCTGGCCGTTGGGGAGCTGGGCATTGGTGTCGATCTCGGCCGCGAAGCCCATGCCGTTGCCGTCGAAATTCTCGCGGTAGTTGTGATCGTGGGCGGCGCCGAGTTCGAGATAGAGGCCGCGCGCGAACTTGTGCTGGAGCACGAGCGAGTAATTCTCGTCGTCGAAATCTACGCGGTCGGCGTCACCCGCGATGTAGCGGGTGAGCGGCACGGGACGGTTCGGCGAACCGGTGCCGAAGCTGAATACATTCGTCCGTGCCCCGCGCACGAACGGACGCGAGCCGCGGCTCATGCGCGCCCAATCGGCCGCGCCGATTCCGGGCACAAAGAGCGGATAGCCGTTGGTCGCGAGGAATTCCACGCCGCTGACCGCCGTCGTGCGTTGCGCGACGGCGATGATCGGGCGGCCGGCGTCGATCCAGGTGTTCACCCAGTCGAACGATTCGTAGGGCCGCGGGATGCGCTGGCGCAGGCGCGTCGTCTCGAGGTTGGCGTTGAGCACGGTGTCTTTGGCAAGCTGCGCCGTTACGGTGCCGAAGATCGAGCGGCGGAGATCTTTCGCCGGCTTGCTGTTGTTGCCGCGGTCGTCGTGGAGGACGTCCAGGCGCAGCGCGAGTTTGCCGGGCTTGAGCACGACGTTCGAATCGAGCGCGGAACGAAACCCGTCGAACGAGTCGCCGCGCAGGTCGACCGAGTGAAACGTGCGCCGGAGGTCGGCCTTGTTCGTCACCACATCGATCGCGCCACCGGGGTTGCCGATGCTGAAGAGGATGGAGTTGGGTCCGCGCGTGAACGTGAGCCGGGAGAGGTTGTAGGCGTCGGGCTTGGTGAACGACGTGAAAAAATTCGTCGAGATCGAGCCCGAGCGGTAGCCGCGCACCGTGAAGGGCGTGCCGCTGCGCGGGCCGTTGGAATTGGCGTCGTCGGCGCTGTTCGTGTAGGTCGACGTGCTCGGCATGAAGTCGAGGAGATCGTTGTAGTTCAGCGCGCCGAGATCGCGCATGAGTTCGCCCGTGACGATGGTCATGGCCGACGCCACGTCTTTTGTCTGCGTGCGCAGCCGCGTGCCGGAGAGCGTCTCGTTCGGCGCGTAACCGGTGTCCTGATTCTCGCTCAACACGAAGGGCGAGAGCACCACCGGCGCGTCAACCGTCGCCGCCTTCGGCGTCTGCGCCGGAAGCGAAACGGCGGCGACCCCGGCGAGGGCTAACAAAACGAAAGGGGAATTTTTCATGATGAGAGCTCGGGTTACAAATCCACTTCCACCACCGGTGCGAGGCTCGCGATGCAACGTTTCGGTGTCGCTCACGCCAGCAAAGCGCTCAGGTCTACGCTCCGCCAGACCTCGCGGCTCACGCCGGAAAACATTTTCGCGGTCACGCGTGGTCCGTCGATGGTCACGACCGCGTAGCCCGGGAGATCGGCGTAGTCGAAGGCTTTCACGAACGGCCGCTCGGCCTCGTAAATCGCGCGCCGAGCCAACGCCGTGTCGGGCGAGAAGTTCGGCTCCACCCGAATCTGGTCGCCACTGTAGTCGGCGAGCCCGGTGAGCGGGGTTTTCGCCGCGACCTCCAGGCTGTTGACGACGCTGCTGAGCGCGAACTGCGCGAACCGCCCGCCGCCCGCCTCGCGCGCCAGGGTGTTGTATTTGTGGATGTGACCGCCGAGCACGAGCGCGTGCTGGCGGCCGAGGATTTCCAGGAATTTTTCGCGCTGCGCCTTTTCCCGGTCGGCGGCGAACACGTGCCACGTCGCGCGCGCGCCGTAGGGCACGACCGGCGGATGCACGGCTACGAAGAAATGCTGCGCGGTCCGCTTCGCCGCCACCGCCTCGAACCATGCGAGGCTCGCGGCCGTCTCGTAGGCGTCGAAGAACACGAACTGGGCGTTGCCGCACTCGACCGTATAGCGCGCGCTCGTCACCGCGCCGGCGCCGGCCCGCACCGCGCGCGCCTGCTCCGTGAGGAACGGATGGAACACGCCCGCGAACGCCTCGCGCGCGCCGTCGCCGGTGACATCGTGGTTGCCCTTCGTGAAGAGAAACGGCGCGCCCAGCCGCGCGTCGCGCACGAACGCCAGCGCCTCGGAGTTCTGCCGCACGGACAGTGCCTCGCTGCCGCACAACCCCTCCACGAGATCGCCCGCCTGCAGCACGAAGGCCACGCGCGTCGCCGGCGTGCGGTTCAGCTCTGCCACCGTCTCGCGCACGGTGGCGAACAGCCGCGGCATGATCTCCTGCGTGACGCGCGAATAATTTTTGATTTGGCTGAGATCGTTCGGATGCGTGCGGTCGAGCCACGCGAGATCGTGGTGCTCCAGCTTGTCGTAGTGCAAATCGCCGAGCAGCACGAAGGAGAATTGCGCCGCGCCCCCGGCCGCGCGCGCGAACGAAGGCGCGAACGCGAGCCCGGCGGCAGCCGTCGCCGTGCCGAGAAACTGGCGACGGGTGGGCGCGAACGGGGCGGGGGAAACTCCGGCATCGGCCGGGCGGGGAGCGGAGACGGCAGTTCTCATGGGTGGCCGGGGTGAGGAGTTTGCGCAGAGCCTGATACCGGGCCGGATGAAGAGAGCGCGCCCGGCATCAGGCAAGCGCGGTTTCTCGCGTTCAGGCGTGTGGTGCGTGTCGGGTTTATACCAACGGCCCTTCGTTTTTTGCCGGTAGGCCCGGCCGACGCCCCACTCCCGTTGAGTCAGGGCACTTGGTATTATAGGCCAACTCGCTTGCATGCGCCCTGGGCGGCATCGAAAAACTGTCAAATCCGCCCGACCGCAGCACGCGAAACGCCCGACCCCACAAAAAAGAACGCCGACCGCTCTTCCTCACATCCGCCAGGAGGCGGAGAGATTGAAACTGATGGGGGCTTTCTGGCCAAAGCCGACGGGGACGGTCTCGCGCGCGGGCGAGTTGTAGTTTCCATCGCGTGGACGCTGTGCGGTGGTCGCGGCGCCGTTGGTCGAGGTCGTCCAGTAGATCGTGTCGTCGTTGAGGAGGTTGTTGATCACGAGTTGGAGTTGCACGGCCTGCTTTTTGATTTTCAGCAGGTAGCCGATCGTGCCGGTGAGCGTGGTGTCGCTCTTCGGGGTCATCAACGGCGTGTTCACGCTGCGGGTCGGGTCGTCGATGGCGCGGGTGGGATTGGTTGGGTCAACGATGGTATCGGCGCCGCGGTTGCCGATCACTTCGCGGCCGCGGAACTGCGCGCCGAGGCCGAGACGCAGGCCCTTCGTTTTGCCCTCCTGAATCGTGTAGTCGCCAAAGACTTTGTAGAGCGGCTGGTTGTTGCCCGTGGTGCGCGAGATATTGAGGTTGTTGTAGGCGGTGAAGATCGTGTTGTAGGCGTTCACGGCGGCGTTCACGTCGGGCGACTGGAGGTTGGCGGGGATCGAGGCATCGACCGTAGCGACGTTGGCTGAGTCCAATTTACCCCCGGCGTCTTGGAGGATGAGTTTGAAATTCTCGCGGTTCTTTTCGAAGTAGGCGCGCGTGAGCTGATAGGCGTTGCCGCCATAAACTTTCGGCAGCGCGACGCTGCCCGTGACGCGCAGCCCCTTGATCACGTTGACCGTGACCTCGGCCTCGTAGCCCTCGGCGACCCGGTTTTGCAGATCGCTGCCGCTGATGAAGACGGGGACGCCGCGCTTGTTGATGTCCTGCGTCGTGCCGACGGGCGTGGCTTGGAGCAGCGTGTTGAAGGGAAAACCGGAAACGGTGAACGGATTGTTGATCTCCTCGCTGGTGTAATAGGTGAGGTTCACGTCGAGCTTCCGCTGGAAAAACTCGAAGCGCGTGCTGTAGTTCCAGCCCGTGGAGATGGTCGGCTGGATGATGCCGCCGCCCTGCAGGAGCGCGTAGGCTTTCTGCGGGTTGAAGGATTCCGCGTAGTTCACCGAGGGGCTGAGCCAGTTCAGCAAGTGGACGACGGTGCCGACGGATTTGGTGTTCACGTAGCCGCTGAGGACAGGCGCGTTGTAATCGTCCTGAAAACGATCCTGCGCGTAGCGCGGGTCGCGCACGCCGCCGGTAAGACGCGGGCGCGTGATTGCGGGGGCTGCGGCCAAGGCGCGGCCGGCGGCGTCCACCGGAATGTAACTCAGCGACTCCCAATCCTTCGGCGCCTGCGGCTTGAAGAGCGGCTTAAGCGGATCGCGATCGGTCGGGTAGTCGCCGGTGACGGCCATTTGCTGCGAACCGGACTGGTAGCGGTCGCGCCGGACGGCGCCGAGGAGGATGATACGGTCGTGCCAGAACTTCGCGTTGAGCGCGGCGAGGCCGTAGCGGTAGCTGGTGTCGTTAACCGACTCGGCGTCGAAGCGGGTGTGGTCGATCACCCAGCGCGGAGTCACGGTGGTGGTCGTGCGGGTGTTGGGATCGTAATAGGGAATCGCCTTGCCCGCGAGTTCGATGAAGGGGCGGCTGGGCTCGTTCCAGTAGCGGCGGACCTTGATGTTGGCGGCGGTGCCGTTGATCCACGCGAGGGTATTGGTGCCCTGCGCGAGACTGAGCCACTGGTAGGAGAGCGTGTAGTGGTTCTTGTTTTCGCCGACCATGGTGTTGATCGAGAAATTCCCGAAGCGCGTGTCCTTCTTCCAGGCGATGGCGGCGCGGAGGTTGTGGTAATCGTAGTGGCGGTGGCCGCGGAAAAAGTTTCCGTCGCCGTAGGCCTGGCCGAAATGCTGGTTCAGCGAGCCGTCCGGCAGCACGCGGTTGATGTCGATGTAGGTCGTCTGCGTGCCGCGGTTCTGCTCACCGTTCACGTAGTTCGCGTTCTTGTTCACGTCGCCCGCGACCTCGAAGTAAAAATCGCCGAGCTTCTGCTCCAGCGTGAGCTGAAAATCACGAAACGTGGACTCAAGGAGCGGACCGTCGGGGCTGTTCGCGAAGCGCCGGGAAGGTCGCCGGAAACCGGACGCGGCCTCAACCGTATCGAAGCGGTTCGCCGGAAGGTTCATCGCAAACAGCAGATTGGCGTTGGTGAGGCCGAAGGCCGGACCCGTGCCGGAGGTGTAGCCGGCGACCGGCGTCGTGGCGGTCGTGCCGCCGCCGATGGTGATCGGCTCGTTGGTGTAGCTGGAGATCGCGTTGAAGCCATTGTAGGGGTCGTAGACGTTGTAGTTCGCGCCGCGGCGCGCGACGCCCTGCGCCTGATAGGCGGTGATCTGGGCGGCCGTGGCGCCGGCCAGCGCGACCGGCGTGGAAAACGCGGTCGTGCCATTCCACCCGGAGAGCTGGTCGGAGAGATTGTTGATCGGCTGGTTGACCTCGCGATTGATCGCCTCGGCCTCGAAGCGGATCACGGTGTTCTTGAAAGGCCGCGCCGTGATCGTGGCGAAGGCGCCCTTACGCTTTTCAAACTCCTTTTGACGCCAGCCGAGCCCGCCCTGCGCGACGCCGACGAAGCGGACGGCAAGCTTGTCGTTGATCGGCTGGTTCACGTCGATGGTCGCGCGCAGGAGGCCGTAGGAGCCGGCCGAGAGCTTCACGTCCTGGAAGGGGCGGTCGGTGCGCGCGCGCTTGGTCGTCGAGGAACTGACGCCGCCGAGACTGCCGTTGCCGAAGACGATGGAGTTCGCACCGCGCCCGAAATCGTAGCGCTCGAGCGCGTAGCTGTCGTTGTCGGTGTTGACCGGGAAAAAATTCCGCAACTGCTGGCCGGCGCCCACGCCGCGCGAGCTGTAGCGCACGGTGAAGGTGTTGAAGTTGTTCGTGCCGATGTCCGACTGAAACGTGGAGCCCGTGGCCCAGTTGGCGGCGGAGACAAGGTCAGTGAGGTTCAGCGCGTCGATAAACTCGGCGTTGATCACCGAGAAGGATGCAGGCGTGTCGCGCAGGTCGCTCGCGAGCCGGCCGCCGGCCAGCGAACTCGCAGCGGCGAAGCCGGTGTCCTTACTCGTGCTCACCTCAAACGGCGTGAGCGTGACG